>CAZBTT010000290.1:0-6362 GCA_964494295.1 uncultured Acidobacteriota bacterium | reverse complement strand
AACTTGTCGATCGAGCCAAGGCCCTTGGCGAGCGCAGCGTCGTTCACCTCGCGAACGATGACGTCATGCCCGGCTTCCGCGCATACCTGCGCAATGCCCGAGCCCATGAGGCCACAACCAACCACGCCTACCGTCTTCTTGTCAGCCATTAGTGAATGCTTTCGATGATCATGGCGATACCCTGACCGCCGCCGATGCACGCGGTCGCGAGGCCATAGCGGCCCTTGCGACGACGCAGTTCCAGAGCCACGGACAGCAGGATGCGCGTGCCCGAGGCTCCAAGAGGATGGCCGAGCGCGATCGCGCCGCCATTGACGTTGACCTTGTTCCGGTCGAGGCCGAGTTCCTTCTCGACCGCGAGGTACTGCCCGGCGAAGGCCTCATTGACCTCGATGAGGTCGATGTCTTCAAGCCTGAGACCGGCGTCCGCGAGTGCCTTTCGAGACGCGGGAGCGGGACCGATGCCCATGATGTCGGGCGAAACGCCGGCGACACCCCAGGAGACGACGCGTGCGATCGGCTTGCCATGGCCGCGCGACTTCGAGGTCGAAAGGACAAGGGCCGCGGCGCCATCGACGATGCCGCTCGCGTTGCCCGCGGTGACCATCCCGTCCTTCCCGAAGGCCGGACGCAACGCGCCGAGAATCTCCATCGTGGTGTCGGGACGCATGTGGTCATCGTCCTTGATGGCGACGACGTTCTTGCCCTTCTTCACATCGACGGGGACGATCTCTTCGTCGAACACGCCCCGCGCCTTCGCGGCGGCCGCGGCCTGCTGTGAGCGCAGAGCGAACTCGTCCATCGCTTTGCGGTCGATGCCGTATTGGCCGGCGAGCTTGTCCGCGGTCTGCGCCATGTAGAGGCCGCAATGGGAATCGAGAAGTCCCGCCATCAGACTGTCTTCAAGGGCGCCCTGGCCGAGCTTGAAACCGTCGCGCGCGCCACGGATCACGTGAGGCGCCTGGGTCATGTTCTCCATGCCCCCCGCCACTGTCACCTCGGCTTCGCCGAGAAGCATGAGTTGGGACGCCGAGATCACCGACTGGATCCCGGAGCCGCAGAGGCGGTTCACGGTGAGGGCGGGAGTCGCGAGGGAGATGCAGGCCTTGAGCGCCGAGGGCCAGGCCCCGTAGATCGTGTAGGCGGACGTGTGCATGGCGTTACCCATCACGACCTGCGCGACCTCGGCCGCGGGAACCCCGGAGCGGTCGAGGGCGGCCTTGATCGCGTGGGCGCCGAGAGCGTTGGCGTTGATGTCCTTGAAATTGCCGACGTATTCGGCCATCGCCGTGCGCGCGCCGCCCAGGATGAAGATGTCTTTGGTCGCTTTGATGGTGGGGCTCCTTGGAGGGTGTTTGGGGGCCGTCATTCTACCTTGCGGCCGCTTGACGCCTTCGCGAGCGCGGGCGTAGCGTGCTGCCCAAGATGACCTTCATTTCCATCCGTCGCGCATTCATCGCCTGCCTGTTGGCCACGGCCACGGGCTTCGGCTGCACCGCCGGGATCGAACCCACGGTGGCTCCGGTTTTCGTCAGCACATCGGTCCCCGCGACCGCGGACACCGTGTTCGTGGCCTCAGACGCCTGGTCCACCCGTCCGGGAGGCACTTTCGAACTCTTCTCGGTGGGCGGAGGTTCCCAGGCCACCCGCCTGACTTTCTGCACGGGGTGTCAGGCCATCAGCGCGACCCCCTCTCTCGACCGGACCCGCGTCGCCCTTCGCCGGGTCGACGCCGACACCAACCAGGACACGCGGCTCGACGAAGCCGACCGGGTGTCTCTGCTCATTGTGGATCTGGCCCGCCAGATCGAAGGACCGTTTCTCCCGAGCGGTTGGAACACCCGCAGCGTCGACTGGGCCTCGGACGGGAGCTTCCTGGTCCACACCTCCTCGTCCGATGGCAGCGGCGACGATCTGTATCAGATCGACTCGAACGCCCTCAACAATCAGCGGATCCTGACCACGCCCGGCGTTCGCGAACGCGGCGCGCGACTGAACGCGGCCATCACCCGCGTGGTGTACGAGCGAATCGACGGGCTCGGCGCCGGGAAGAGCGAGATCTGGGTCTTCGGCGCGAGTGCAAACCAGGTGAAGCTCACCGACAGCGGAATCACCGGCGAACTCTTGCCGGGCACGCTCTACCTCGTGGGCTCGGACGCAGGGCCCGACTACTCGCCCGACGCCGCCACCGTGGTCTTCCGCCGCCTCACCTCCACCGCCGTCCCGGGCGGGGCGTGGGACATCCTCACCGTTCCCGCGACCGGAGGAGCGCCCACCGTCCTGGTCTCGGGGCCGCAGTTCCGTTCCGCGCCGGATTGGAGCAAGGACGGCATCGTCTTCTCGGAAACCAACGCGGCCGGCGGAACCGACATCGTCGCGATCGATCCTTCGACCCGCGCGCGCCGCGTCCTTCAGTCGTTCGGCAGCGGCTACAAGGCCGGCGCGCCTCGGTGGATAGCAGGGATCGCGGGTTAACTTCGTCTACTTCCCGAACATCTCGGGCTCGTAGGCGACGATCTTCCCCATCACGGCCGAGGCCGCCACGGTAAGGGGCGACGCCAGATACAAAGCGCCCGGGCCGGAACGATTCTGGTAATTCCGGTTGATCGCCGATACCGTCACCTGCTGCTTGTTCTCGGAGATCCCCGGACCGCAACCGATACAGGCGCCGCACCCCGGTTTGATGACCTTCACCCCGGTCTTCGCGAAGACGTCGAGGTAGCCCTTCGCAGTGGCGTAGGCCTCAACGGACTCGGATCCAAACTGGATGAAGAAGTTCACGTCCGGGGCCACGCGCTTCCCCGCGGCCAGGGCCTGGCTCATCACCCGCGCGTACATGTCGAGGTCCTCTTCCTTGACCGCGGTGCACGAACCGCCGTAGGCGATTTCGATTCGCACATCGCCGATGTCGCGGATCAGCGCGCCATTCGTGGGGTCGCATGAGATCCCTCTCGCCGCGTCGCCGGGGGTCGCGACCATGGGCTCGATGGACGAAAGGTCGACTACGTGCACGCCGCCGCCGTATTCGGCGCCCTTGTCCGGAGCCACGAGCTGGGAACGGAGCCGGGCGGCATCGACTCCAGGACGATGCGCGACGATCCACTCGACGGTGCTTTCATCGCCCTCGAAGACACCCGCTTTGGCCGCGCACTCGGTCGCCATGTTCGCCATGGTCGCGCGTTCGTCAGGTGAGAGTGCGGCAAGACCCGGGCCACCAAACTCCATCACGAGGTCGAGCGTTTTCCCTGGCTTCGCGTATTCCTTCAGGATGAAAAGCATCACGTCTTTTGCGGTGACGCCCGGCCGGAGCGCGCCGGTGAGTTCGAACCGAATCGACCCCGGGGTTTCGATGAACGTGATTCCCGAGTACACGAGCGCCGCGTATTCGGTAGCGCCCACACCGTAGGCGAGCGAGTTGAGCGAACCGCCCATGCAGGTGTGCGAATCGGTGGCCTGGATGAAGTCGCCCGGCTCGATCATCTTTTCGCGGGCCACGGTGTGACAGATGCCCGGCGAAACCCCGTCCTTCGAAAGGAACGCGCGAACCCCGGTTGCGGCCTGGAATGCGCGCTGGCGTTCGCTTTGCTCGATCAGCTTTGGCCGGAACTTCGCGTAGGTCGGCATCTCCTGCGCGTAAAGCATGTGGTCCTCGAAGACCGCGAACTTCGATGGGTTCTTGAGTTTGTAACCCTCGCCGTACTCCTCGGTGAGGAAGTAGTGCACCTGGGCGGAGGTGAAGTCATGCGAGAAACCGCCGTCGACATTCACCGCCACCGCGTCCCCGGGCTTGATGGCCGCGGGCTTGGTGGGTGTGGCGATCCGCGAGTGCAGGATCTTCTCGGCGATGGTCATCGGACGCGCCGGAGTAGTCGGCAGGGGAAGCTGCGCCTCGCCCCTCGCCACCGCGCGGGTGAAGGCGAAGAGGCCGCCGGCCTCGATGATGAGTCTCGTCACCGGATCGCGGCCGGTCATGAACGCCTCGATCGGCACGTCTTCCCCGGCCTGGAGTTTGAGCAGCACGTCATGCCCGGCCATCAAGACGCCGGAGTTGATGTTGTTGCGCGCGTGGATCGGCGCGAAGCCATCCGCGATGGCGATGCGAATACCCGCGTACTTCTCGGCCTGAACGGCCTGCTCGCGCGAAGAACCGACGCCCTTCCGCTTGCCCGACACGATGACCTCGAAGTTGCCGTCGACGAGAGCGCCGTCCCAGAAGAGCCGTTCGCCGTTCAGTGTGATGCCGGCGTAGGCGCTGCGGGCTTGGGCATCGGGGCGATAGTCGAAGCAGGCCCACGCGGGCGCCATGGCATCGGTGTTGATGTCATCCATGAGGTCCTCGACCCTGAGGTCCTTCATCTGGAGGTTCAACTCGCCGCGGAGCTGCTTCCGCACGGTTTCGGGGTCTTTGGTGAGGAAGAGGATGCGCTTGCCTGGAGTCAGGCGGACAGTCTTTTCGGCCATCCGGGGATGCTACACGCGGGCTTCGCGCCGCCGCTTCTTTAGAGAACGGGCGGACCGACGAAGTGCCGCTCGAAAAGCTCGCGCGATTTGCGTTCGCCTTCCTCGGTGAGGGCCACGGACTTGGCCTTCCCCTTCGGGTTCGCGATCCAGCCCCGATTGTGAAGGCGGTCCATCACCTCGAAGGAATGCCCCTTCCAGGCCCGGACGCCCCCGAACTCCTCGAAGCTCGTGAGTTGGAGCAAAGCGAGGGTCATCTCCTCGACTTTTTCCCAGTCGATGGGTTGCTCGGTATGAGTCATGACGGAACCTCTCGCGCGAACTCTACGCCCGGGAACGCCCCGCAACAGAGCGAATCGTCGGTGCAAGGCCTCGCGAACTGACACTGGGCGCCGGCAGGACGGACGGGATCGGGATCGGGTTCGGGCGCGGAGACGCGAGACGCGCGACGGCGCGAGGCCGAAGGCGGCGATGCGCCCTGTGGCGGGGGTTGGCCGTGCGGAACCAGATCGAACGAGGGCTCCGGCCAAAAGGCAGGGCTTCGCATCGAAGTTCCTCTTGCCGTTCGAAGGAGCGAAGCCCGGGACGGCCCCGCAACAGGGCGCATTGGCGCCGCAGGCATCGCGAAACCCCGCGGAACCGAGACCACGCGGTGTGCAACACGAGACATAGGTGACGTTTTAGCCCGGATACATGGGTGACACTTTTCCTAGGTTTCCGGAGGAGCGGAAACAGGGATATCGAGTTGTTGAAAGAAGTGAGATCGAGCGTCATAAACGCCCAGATCGATGTCCGCGAAGGATAGGAGCCAGGTTTCGTCCTCGAGTTCTCTGACTCCGATTTGTTCCCCGGCCAGTGCTCCCGAGACAAAGAAGGAGCTGCCCCTTCGGCGAACGATATTGATGTGTCCGGACGGGTCGACCTTGAGCACATCGTCGTGAAGCGGGTAGTCGAGTGCCTTCGCAATGAAGCTCCGCCCCGATGGTTGATAGACCTTGGCTGGCGTGTTCATTCCCAGCGCCTCGTGCGGTCGAACTGTGTTGTAGGTTTCGACGAAGCAGTCAAAGCGTTCCTGCTGTTGCAACAGGTTTCTGGCCGCAGGGCGAGTGGTCTCCGCCTTCAGCGTTCTATGCATCCGTTCGTGCCGTCCGTTCTGTTGAGGTTCGCCACTCTTGATTCGCTCGGGACGAATTCCCTGCTTGATCCAGAACACTGAAAGGCGTGTGAGGCCGAGCAGTCCGCAGCTCGCGAATGGCGCGCCGTTGTCGGTTCGTATGACCTTGGGCAATCCGTACTTCGTGAAGGCCTCCTCAAACGCTAGTCGGGCCTCCTCGAGGTTGATTCGTTCAAAGGCATCGATGGCGATAAGGAATCGCGTGGCATCATCCGAGACGGTGAGGGGATAGCAATAGTTGGTGTTTCCCAAACGGAACTGGCCTTTGTAGTCCGCACACCAAACCTCATTGGCCGACGCCCCTTGCGTCAGGTGATCCGGGAACGATGGAACACGGTTCCGGCGTCGCTGTGGTGTGACCAGGCCCTCTCGATCAAGCAAAGAACCGACCGCGGTGGCTCCGGGCAAGGCGACTCCGGGGTGACGTTGCCGCAATACCTCAACGAGCTTCCTTGGGCCCCATGTCGGCTGCTTGCGTCTGAGGTCCAAGACCAGGTCAGCGACCGGTCCTCGGAGGCGGCGGTTCCGGATGGGTGCTCGGCTTTGATCGCTCAGACCAATGAGCCCCAGCCGTTCAAATCGTTCCTTGAACTTGTAGCCCGTCTTTCGGCTGATTCCGTAGTGCAGGCAAAGGTCGGACATTCGTTCTCCCGCGTTCAACCGCGTGATGAAACTCATTCGCTCGTTCACAACTGATGACTCTTTCCAGGGCATCGGCTCCTCCCAATGC
>CAZBTT010000289.1:0-6363 GCA_964494295.1 uncultured Acidobacteriota bacterium | reverse complement strand
GCCAGAAAGAGCCCCTGAAGCCCCGCAACGTAGAGCCACGCCTCGATGGTCGCAAGCGGTGACACGGAGAGAGGACGGAGGCGGCCATCGCCGGGATCGGGAAGGAAGTGGGCCGCATGGGACCCGGCCGAGAGAAGCCGCAGGAGCCCCGCGGGCATCGGCATCAGCTGCGCCGCGAAGAGGGCATGGATGGGGAGAAGTGCGCGTGAGACGCCAACACCGGCATCGTCCAGGCCACCTCCCGCGGCGCGCCAGCGTAGCAGCGCGGTCAACCCGCCCAGCATCAGCCAGAATTGGGCCAGAGGAATCCAGACCGATCGATACACGGCGCCCGCCACAAAAGGAGCGAAGCACACACTCGCGAACGCGAGCCAGGCTATGGCGCGCAGCAATCCCTCACGCCCCAATTGGTCCTCGTCTATCGGGGGAGGCGCTCGACCTTGAGAATCGTGCCGCCCTTCGAACGAAGGAGTCGAACATCCGCGCGTCCGTCGCCGTCCCGGTCGATCTCTTCGCTCGCGAGGTACCCGGGGGTCCAGTCCTGGCTTCGGTCGCGTTTGCCGTCGCCATCGGTATCGATCTCGACCCGGCTGAGGCGGCCCTTCACGAACACCTGAAGCTGCTCGCGCCGGCCGTCAAGGTCGGCGTCTTTCTCCACCTGGGTGGTCTGGTTGGTTATCGGATCGATCTCGACGAAGTTCTCGGGCGTCCCGCCCTTGGCCGAAGTGGAGTAGCGAACCAGCACCCCCTCGGCGTTGTACTCCTCCCATCGATCGAGCTTCCCGTCGCGGTTTTCGTCGATTTCGAGCCGCTCCGGCGTGCTGCGTCCGGCGAAGTAGGCGAAGACATCCGGTTTCCGGTCGCCGTTGCTGTCGAACTTGATCTGGCGCAGGGCGCCGTCAAGTCCGTAGAGATAGGTATATGGGGGCTTTTCAAGGAGTCGCACTTCGACCCCGCTCGAGTCCTTCGTCATGCGCCACGGAGGAAGGTCCGGAGGCGGTGGAGCCGAGCCGAATCCGCAGCCTGTCGCGGCCAGAGCGATACCGGCGATAATCGGGGCGCGCATCCAAAGATGATAACAACACAATCCGCTGGTTCGACCCCGATCTCCGATTCGGACCGCCCGTGTCATTGATCGAAGCGGGACGACCGGTCGAGGAAGGTCCGGTCTTCGAGATCTGGGCGTTCGGCGGCGGCAAAGGTGGAACCGGAAAGAGCGCGCTTGCCGCATCCGTGGGTTTCCAACTGTCGAGACTCGGCAAACGCGTGGTTCTCGTCGACGCCGATTTTGGCGGAGCGAACCTGCACACCTGCCTCGGCATTCCCCAGGGAACGCGATCTCTTCTCGACTTTCTGCGCGCGGGCGGCAGCGTCGCGGATGAATTCGCCGTGGCGACGCCTTATCCCAACCTGAGACTCATCGGCGGCCGGGCTGACGAGGGTGCGGGCTCCCTTCCCCCCGGATGGTCGGCGCGGCTCGCAAACGCCTTGCGAGCGCTTCCCGTAGACCTCGTGCTTCTCGACCTCGGAGCTGGTGTCGCGCCCGAGACGATGGAGGCGATGAATCTCGCGGACCTCAAGGTGCTTGTGTCCGTGCCGGAGCCGAGTTCTCTCGAGAACGTCGCCAGCCTCTTGCGGGTGTTGTGTCTGCAGAGGCTCACCCAGAGAATTTCGTCCAACGAGGTGCGCCGCCGACTGATCGAGGCGCACGCGGGCCAGACGTCCACGCGCATCAGGGTGGTCGGCGACATTCTCCGGGAAATCGAGTCCGTGGATCCTTCGTTATTGGGCGCGGCGCGCGCCATTCTTGGCGAAATGGCGTTGACCCTCGTGACCAATCAGGTGCGCGATGAGTCCGATCGCAGGTTCGGGGCCCAGACCTCGGCGGTGATCCGCCGCCACTTCGGGCTGCCGATCTCGTACGCAGGTTTTGTGCACCACGACGACGCGGTCTGGCGGACGCTTCGCAGGGGGAAGATGTTCATGGTCGATGCGAGTCGATCGCGGGCCGCTGAGGATATCCGGCGCCTGACCCGAAACCTGCTACGACGCGCCGATCTTTCGCCGGTCTTCTAAACCCACAACAGACAGGTTCCTCGTGAACGAGAAAAACTACTACGAAGTCCTTGGGGTGGCCCGCCACGTGGGCTCGGGCCAGATCCAGGCCGCCTACCGCTTCGCCCGCAGTCTGTACACCGGTGAGTCGACTCCGACCTACGGGCTCCTGGATTCCGAGGAGCGCGGTCGGATGCTGGCCCTCGTCGAGGAGGCCTACGCAGCCCTCTCAAACCCCACCGTTCGGCGCGACTACGACCTCAGGATGCAGGGACGCGCCGGCGATCCCCGATGGTTGGACGCAACTCCGCTGCAGGCGCCCTCGCCACCGGCGCCTGCGATTCGATCCGTCCCCGCTCCGCGGACCGCGCACATCCCGGACGCCACGCCCCCGCCCAGGATTCCCGATGTCGTCAACGGCCCGGCGCTCAGATTGCTCAGGGAGAGCTCCGGCCTTTCGATCGAGCAGATCGCGGCCCTGAGCAAGGTCGGCAGCCGTTTCCTTCTAGCCCTCGAGGAAGACCGCCACAAGGCCCTGCCGGGGCGCGTGTTCGCGCGAGGCTTTTTGATCGAATACGCGCGCGCTCTCCGGGTCTCGGAGTCGGATCTCGTCGAGAGATACCTGAGGCACTGGAACGGGAAGTAGGGGAGGCCCCTGGCCGAGGAATATCGCGGCAACGTCGCGGGTATAATGTCATAACCTTAGGACAACTGTCCCAAGAACTGCAGCGGCGGAGGCGCCGCTCGGGACAACCCTCCAAGACCCTGCGATGACCGACACCCAACCGACAACCGCCGGCCCGCTTCAGGGTGTCCGGGTACTGGACCTCGCCACCCTGTTCGCGGGGCCACTCGCCGCGACGCTCCTCGGCGACTTCGGCGCGGACGTCATCAAGATCGAACACCCGAAGGGCGACCCCGTACGCACCCACGGCCATCGCAAGAACGGCATCAATCTCTGGTGGAAGATGATCGGCCGCAACAAGCGCGCGATCACGCTGAACCTCTCGCACGCGGAGGCGCAGGACATTCTTCTCGACCTGGCCGCCCAGGCGGATGTGCTGATCGAGAACTTTCGGCCGGGAACGCTGGAGTCGTGGAACGTCGGGCCCGAGCAGCTTCATGCCCGAAACCCCGGCCTGGTGATCGCGCGCGTGACCGGGTTCGGACAGTCCGGCCCCTATCGGAGACGTCCCGGCTTCGGGACCCTCGCGGAGTCGATGAGCGGCTTCGCGGCCATGACCGGAACCGCCGAAGGACCGCCTACACTCCCGCCCTTCGGGCTCGCCGACGGCATCACCGCGCTCGCGACCTCGTCCGCAATCATGATGGCCCTTCGCCACAAGGATCGGACGGGTCTGGGCCAGGTCATTGATATGGCCATCATCGAGCCCATCCTCACCATCCTGGGCCCCCAGGCGACGTGGTTCGATCAGCTCGGCGTGGTCCAGGAGCGCACCGGGAACCGCTCGGTCAACAACGCGCCACGGAATACCTACAAGACGGCCGACGGAAAGTGGGTGGCGGTCTCCACATCCGCGCAGAGTATCGCCGAACGCGTCATGCGTCTGGTGGGCCACCCCGAGGTGATCGATGAACCCTGGTTCCAATCGGGTTCCGATCGCGCGCGCCATGCCGACACTCTCGATGCGATGGTCGGCGGCTGGATCGCGAAGTATCCGATGTCCAAGGTCATGGAAGACTTCGAGGCCGCCCAGGCCGCGGTGGCGCCGATCTACGACATTCGCGATGTTCTGGAAGATCCCCAATACAAGGCGCTCGATTCGATCACGACGGTGGAAGACGAGGAGTTGGGGCCGATCCGGATGCAGAACGTGATGTTCCGGCTCAGCCGCACGCCAGGGGCCATCCGGTTCGCCGGCCGCGGAATCGGGTCCGACACTGAGGCTGTCCTGGGCGAGTGGTTGAAGCTCGGTCCGGAACGCATCGCCGACCTGCGCGCCAAGGGCGCGTTGTAGCGGGGGAACCCCATGCCTCTTCTTCGCAGCTATCTGTTTGCGCCGGGGAATCAGCCGAGGCTTCTCGATCGGGTCTTCAGATCCGGAGCGGATGCCGTGGTTCTGGATCTCGAGGATGCGGTTCCAGCTTCGGAGAAGATCGCGGCTCGTCGCCTTGTGGCCTCCACGACCAGCAGGGACCAGATGCCGGGCGCGGCCAGCGATTCTGTCGTCGGCCCGCGGGTCTTCATTCGGATCAACTCGACGGGAACAGACCACTGGCGCGCCGACATCGACGCCGTGGTCGGACCGGGAATCGCCGGAATCCGGATTCCCAAGGCGGAGAGTTTGCAATCGATGTGCCGGGTCCACGACGCCGTTTCCGACCGCGAACACGCCCTCGGCCTTCCCGGGGGGAGCATCCGCCTGGTCGCCACGATTGAAACCGCGAGGGGCCTCAACCACGTCCAAGCGCTCGCCAGGGCCCCTCGACTCGCGGGCTTCACGTTCGGGGCCGCCGACTTCTGCGCCGACATTTGCGCCGACCCCGCCGACCCCATGGCAACCCTCCATGCATGCTCCCGGCTTGTGGTCGCATCGCGGGCGGGAAGGGTCGCGCCCCCGGTCGCGTCAGTCTTCACGGATCTTCACGACGGCGCCGCCCTTCGGGCGGACACCGAGCGATTGAGGCGGCTTGGGTTCTTTGGGCGATCCGCGATTCACCCGCGTCAGGTCGAAGTCATCAATGCGGTATTCGAGCCGACCGCAGACGAAGTCGCAGCGGCACGTGAGGTTGTGGCGGCCTATGAGACCGCGGAGCAGGGAGGTTCGGGAGTCACTCGAATTGGAGGCGCGTTCGTGGACCTCGCGGTGGTGCGCCGAGCGCGAGCGCAACTTACGCTCTCGGAACGCGGGGGAGGGGATCGTCGATGAGTCTCGAAACACTGCTCGCGGCCGCGGGCCGCTTGCGCTTGTTCGACCTGGCCCAGCCGATCCAGGCGGGTATGCCGGTTTCCCCAAATCATCCGGGGTTCAAGATGGCTCTTCAGCGCCGGCACGGCGACATGGTGCGCAGCGACGGCGGTTCGGCGGCCAATGAAATGATGATGATCGGCGGTCATACCGGCACGCACATCGACGCGTTGTGCCACGTCTCGCACCGCGGTCTCCTTTACGGCGGCGTTGACGCGATGGAGGCGCAGACGGGGGGACGCTTCAAATCGCACGGAGTTGAGCAAATACCGATCACGGTGGGCCGGGGCGTTCTCTTCGACATCGCCGCGCTCCGCGGCGTCGATTGTCTGGCGCCGGGTGAGCCCATCACCGCCGCGGATCTTGAAGCTGCGGCTTCTCGGCAGGGCACGGAGTGCCGCGCGGGAGACGTGGCGCTCGTGAGATCAGGGTGGACGAAACACTGGGCAGATCCAGACGCGTATCTCGGGCACAAGGATGGTGTTCCCGGCCCCGATGAATCCGCCGCGGCCTGGCTGCTCGACCGCAACGTGCGCATGACGGGCGGCGAGACGATCGCGTACGAGTGGATTCCCGCGGGAAGGGGACACGCGCTCCTTCCGGTCCACCGCATGTTCCTCGTCGAGAAGGGTGTTCACATCATGGAGGGAATGAATCTCTCTCCGCTCAGCGAGGCCGGCGTTTACGAGTTCCTCTTCGTTGTGGCCCCGATCAAAGTCGTGGGAGCCACGGGTATGCCCGTTCGTCCTTTTGCCCTCGCCTGAACCGCGGCTTCTGATGTCCGATCCCACCATCGCCGAGGGCCTCGGCGCCTTCGCGGCCCGGGTTGAGCACGGTACGCTTCCTCCCGAGGTGACGACGAGCGTTCGCGAGCGCATTCTCGACACCGTGGGGCTGTGCCTCGGCGCGGTTCCGCTGGAGACGAGTCGCATGGCCCTGCGCGTCGCCCAGGCCTGGGGCGGACCGGAGCAGGCGACGGTGGTTGGAACACCCGGCGGCCTGCCCGCCACCAGCGCCGCCTTCGTCAATGGCGTCCTCGCGCATTCGCTCGACTTCGACGACACACACCTCCCGTCAGTGCTGCATCCTTCGGCATCGGTCATCCCGGGCGTTCTCGCGGTCGCCGAGCAAACCGGGGCCTCGATCGACGAAGCGATCGCCGCGGCTGCCGTGGGCTACGAGGTCTGCGTGCGCACTGGAATGGCGGCGTACGACCGTTCGCTCGGCAACTCCGTGTTCTTCGAGCGGGGCTGGCACGCAACTTCGATCTGCGGCACCCTCGGCGTCGCGGCGGCGGCGGCGAAGCTCATGGGCCTGGAAGCCGCAGGGATCGCTCATGCGCTGGGCATCGCGGTCTCGATGGGCTCGGGCGTCATCG
>CAZBTT010000288.1:0-6388 GCA_964494295.1 uncultured Acidobacteriota bacterium | reverse complement strand
GCACGTCGTTGATCCCTCCGAGTGTGAAGCCCACGCCCAGGGGGCCGGCGGCCCTCAGATCAAAGGGGCGTGTCACGTCGGCCGCGCCCGATTCAACGAGACGGATGCGCGGAGCGTCCTTGAGATCGCGACGGCCCAGCAGGGCCGCTTCGAGGCTCGAGCCCGCGTCGAAGAGCCGGCCCGCGGTCATCGAGTCGATCGGACCGCTCGATAGAACGGACAGGCCGCAGCCCGTCTCGAACAGGGCCGCCCGCGCGCGCAGGTCCGAAACGCCAATCGTGATTTCGCGCAGCGCGGAGACAGACATGCCTGCGAAGGATATCGCTCGAACACGCGAAGGGGACTGCTAGAATCCAACGCTCTTGCCCCTCCCGCCGGAGTGGCGGAACTGGCAGACGCACGGGACTCAAAATCCCGCGTTGTTCGCAACGTGTGGGTTCGACCCCCACCTCCGGCACCACCCCGACCCTTCAACAACGAGTGCAGATCCTGACACTGAATAGGCGGCTCGTTATGTCGGCCCTCTGCTTTCTGCCTTCGCTCACGAACGCGCAGGGCAGCGAGGGCGCGCGGTTTCTCCCGTTCATGGGTCCGCAACTCGAGGCCGCTCGGTATTCCTCGCCGAATGAGGACTTCGCATGGGTCGGCTGGATCGGAGGACACGTCGATATCGTCGAAAAGGGGAAGGCGTCGCTTTACTTCGCCCCGAATGTCGAGACGATTCTGGGGCACCGCGTCCGCTCCTTCGAAGCGGTCCAGGCGAACTACTCACTCGAGATCGGGATACGCCTCGACGTGGGTCGTGGCCGCATCTCTCCTTTCTTTCATCACGTTTCCCGCCACGTGCAGGACCGGGAGAAGTTCCAGGCGGTGGACTGGAACTTCCTTGGCCTCAAATACGATGCGCCCTGGCCCGAGAAATGGAGCCGGAAGGGTGGTTACGCCGCGTCGCTCGGGGTTGCCACACTCTCTTCGGGGGTGAGCTACAACTGGGAGGCCCGGGCGTCGGCCGACATCGACGTAGTCCGGAGCGGCAACCGCGCCCTGTTCTTCCTGGGCGACGCGCGTCTGGTGGGCGCCGACGCGAGCCCGAACTTCCCACGGGAGCGGGTCACCGATCTTCGCGTCGAGACGGGCTTGAGGCGCTGGGCCGAAACATCGCAGTTCGCTTTGTTCGTCGCGTACGAGCGCCGGAGCGACGCCCTGATTTCGAGCGCCCTGGTGAGCCGTCGCGGCCTGTTCGGATTCCGGATCCGCGGCCAGCGGCGTTCGTCGCCGGCGATACTCCCGCCTCCCTAGGGAAGTTCGGAGAGGAAATCAGGAGGACGAGGACTCGGCGCTTCCGCCGAGAATCGCCTTCAACTCCTTGCCCATTCTGAAGTAGGGCACGCGCTTGGCGGGCACTTCCACTCGTTCTCCGGTTTTGGGGTTGCGACCTTTGCGCGGCGCCCTTGAGCGGAAACGGAACGAGCCGAGGCCGCGAATCTCGACCTCTTCGCCCTTCTTGAGCGCTGCTACAACACCCTTCAGGAAGGAGTCCACCACGATCGCGGCTTGAACCTGAGTGAAATCGAGACGTCGCGCCACTCCGGCGACGATGTCGGCTTTGGTCAGGGAACGTGGCGCGGGGACTTTCTCGGCGGAAGTGTCGGGCATCGGAGCACTTAGAGTGTACCAAAGACCGGGAGGCCGGGGTTCCTAACGAAAGTGAATGATCTCGGGCCGCCAGGTGGCGGGATCGCCGGCGAGGCCGTCCCGCGTGCTGACCACCTCGACGCGGGAGGGCACGACCCGGTAGAGAGCGTAGCTCGCCGGTCGGTTTCGATCGAAGAAGCCCTCCCAGTCCTTTTTGTAGAGGGCGGCCTTCTGGTCTTCAGGGACGAGCGAAGCCATCCCGATCAGCGTGACGTAGGCGAGGCGGCTCGTGTCGAAATAGAGCAGGGTGACCTGCGGATTGGCCCGCATCTGTGACACCTTGCGGCTCAGCGGATTGGTGGCGATGTGGACGGCGAACACCGCGTCCGGTTCGAGGGGGTCGATGATTCGGGCCTGCGCTTCGCCGTCGATGGTCGTGACCATCGTGCAAAAACGCGCCGCGGCCATGATCTCTCTCGCGATCTTCAGGGTGCGCTCGCGCGGCGCGACGCTCGGCGCGGGTTGGGGCGAGGACCCCGGTGCGCGGACCTCCGCGGGCTGGGCCAGGCTCAGGGCCAGAAACAGCGCCCCGGCGACCGATCTCATTCGACGGGAACGGGGGTCGACTCGCGATACTGCTTGAGCGCGGCCACGAGCTTCTCGATGTCTTCGGCGTTGTTGTAGAAGTGCGTGGAGACCCGGATGCCCTCGGGCTTCTGGGTGACCATGATTCCCTTGCCTCGAAGGTGCTCGGTGACCGCGCGCGGGTCATCGAGGGCTACGAGCGTCTGGCCGGACCGGCCCGACCCGAGCGGGGAGAGAACCTCGAAGCCTTCGTGTCTCAAGGCCGAGGTCAGCATCGTGTTGAGTTGAAGAACGCGGGCCTGGATACGATCGCGGCCGATGCCGTCCATGTAGGAGACCGCGGCGCCCAGCGCGAAGATCCCGGGGAAGGACGGACACCCGAATTCGTACCGTCGTGCCGCGTTGACCGGGACGCCGGCGCGGTTGTTGAAGGCGAAAGGATCCTTGACACTGCGCCACCCCAGGCCATGAGGAGCCCGATTGAGCAGTTCCCGGTTCACGTACACGAAGCCGGCGCCATAACCGGCACACAGCCACTTGTGGCCTGAGCAGGCGAAGCCGTCGATCTGCATCGCCTTCACGTCCACTTCGAAGGCGCCCAGGGACTGCGAGCCGCAGACGAGGAGGGGCCGGCGGCCCTTGAGGGCGCCCAATGCTTCGAGGTCGAGGCGGAAGCCGTTCGCGAACTGGACGTGGCTCACTACGATGGACGCCGCCCGCTTCGCGTGGACCTCGTCGAACATCTCGAGCCGCAGCTCGCCCTCGATCGCAGGAACGAACTGCATCTGGGCGCCGCGGTGGACGAAGGGCAGCGTAACGGTGGGGAACTCGAGTTCGTCGGAGATCACGGGCCCGTCCGCGGCCACGAGGTCGGCGAGCAGGTTCATCCCTTCCGAGGCGTTGGTGACGAAAGCGATCTCGTCGGCCTGGGCGCCGATGAAGCGGGCGACCCTCTCACGGACCACCTCCATCTGGGCGAGCCAGAGGTCCCAGTGATCGTCGCCGCCCTCTTCGAGTTCGACCTGGTAACGCGCGACCGCTTCCCGCACCCATTTCGGAGTGATGGATCCGGCGGCGGCGTTCAGGTAAACGCGGTCTTTGGTTCCTGGAAAATCCTGACGGAGGTCGTCCCAATCGCGGCTCATTGCGCGGAGAGGATACCCCCGTTCGCACCGGTTCGAGCCGACGGATTCATCTGACCGGGACGGACTGCAAAGTTCGATATGCTCGAAAATTCAAATGAACGCATCGGGCGAGAGCGACCCCTCCGAGTCGCAGATCATCCCAGCGCCCGCAGGCCGAGACGGGCGCTGGCTCGGCGACTGGCTGCTCCACCGGGGAAGCGAGGCCCCGGCCCATCGCGCCACCGCGCCCTGGTGGCAGGTCATGTGCCTCACCGGTGTGGACTACTTCTCGACGCTGGGGTACCAGCCGAGCATCGCGATCGCCGCGGCCGGTGTTCTCTCGCCGATCGCGACCCTGGTGCTGGTTCTTGTGACCCTCGGCGTCGCCCTGCCGGTCTACGCCCAGGTCGCGAAGTACTCCCCCTACGGGCAGGGAAGCGTGCTGATGCTCGAGGAGCTGCTGCCGCGGTGGCGGGGCAAGGTTCTCGTCCTCGTCCTGCTCGGCTTCGCTTTCACGAGCTTCATCATCACGATCACCCTGTCGGCCGCGGATGCCACCGCGCACATAGTGGAGAACCCGTTCGCGCCGCGTTCGTGGCGGGGGCATCCCGTTCTCCTCACCAGCATTCTCGTGGTTGCGCTCGGGGCGGTTTTTCTGAAGGGCTTCAAGGAAGCGATCGGCGTTGCGGTCGCCATCGTGGCGCTCTTTTTGACCCTGAACGTGGTGCTTCTGATCCGGGGGTTTGCCGAGATCATCGCGCGGCCCGAGGTGATCACGGCCTTCGAGGCGAACCTGTGGGCGTCGCATCCCTCTGCTCTCGCGATCATCGCGGCCAGCCTGTTCGTGTTCCCCAAACTCGCGTTGGGGCTTTCCGGTTTCGAGACCGGCGTGGCGGTGATGCCTCTGGTGAAAGGCGATCCCAGCGACACGCCGGCTCATCCCCAGGGTCGGATCAGGAATACCCGCAAGATGCTGACCGCGGCTGCCCTCATCATGTCGGTGTGTCTGGTCGCCAGCAGTTTCGTCACCACCACGCTGATTCCGTTTCCGCTCCTTGCCCATGGAGGCCCCGCCGAAGACCGGGCCCTCGCGTATCTGGCTCACGAATTGCTCGGCGACGTCTTCGGCACGTTCTACGACTTCTCGACCATCGCCATTCTGTGGTTCGCGGGAGCGTCGGCGATGGCGGGGCTCCTCAATCTGGTTCCCGCGTACCTGCCGCCCTACGGCATGGCACCGGACTGGGCGCGCGCGACCCGCCCTCTGGTCCTGGTATTCACCCTGGTGTCGCTGGTGGTGACGTGGGCCTTTGACGCCAACGTGAAGGCCCAGGGCGGCGCCTACGCGACCGGCGTCCTCACCCTCATGACCTCCGCGGCCATCGCGGTCGCGATCGCGAAGCGGGCGGAACCGACCCGATGGATCTTCCTCGGGATGGCCGCCATCTTCGTGTACACGACGGGAGTCAACATCGTCGAGCAGCCGAGCGGCATTCAGATCGCGTCCCTGTTCGTCCTCGGCATCGTCATCACGTCCATCGTCTCGAGGGCTATGCGCTCCACCGAACTGCGCGTCGGGTCGGTCAGGTTCTCTCCGAAGGCCGCCGACTTCATTTCCGCGCTGGGTCAGAGCCCGGTGCGCATCATCGCGCACCGGCCGGACAAACGGACGGTGGAGGAGTACGACCGCAAGGAACGTCAGGCCCGCGAGGATCATTCCCTCGACGGGGGAGAGCCCGTTCTCTTCCTCGAGATCATGCAGGGCGACGCCTCGGCCTTCGAGGAAGACCTCGAGGTGCGCGGCGTACGCATCGGATCTCACCGGATCCTCCGGGCGACATCGCCGGCCATTCCCAACGCAATCGCCGCGACCCTGCTCGAAGCGCAGAAGCGGACCGGGCAGATCGCGCACGCCTACTTCGGCTGGACCGAGGGCAACCCGATCGCTTACGTCCTTCGCTACATCTTCCTCGGTGAGGGCGACACCGCGCCGGTGACGCGCGAGGTCCTGCGCCGCACGGTCAAGAAGACCGAGGAACGCCCGCGGATACACGTCGGGTGACGACGGGGATCGGGAATCGCGGTTTCTTCCACCGCTACATCGGGCTGCCCTTCGAGACCCTGATCCTGCAGGGGAGTTCGACGAGCCAGCTCGCCTACGCGGTGTCGATCGGCGTCACTTTCGGGCTGTTTCCGATCATGGGGGTTTCGATTCCCTTCTGTTTCGTCGCGGCCCTCGTCTTCAAGGCGCCGCAGCCGCTGACCCACGCCGTCAACTACGCGGTCTATCCGCTGCAGATTCCCCTGATCTTCGTGTTCGTGAGGCTCGGCGAATGGATCATGGGCGCGCCCAACGTCTCCCTGGCTCCCGCCGAGATCTTCGAACTTGCCCGGACCGACCATCTTCGGTTCATCGAGGAGTTTGGCCTCACGTGCCTGCATGCGATGCTCGCTTGGTGCCTCTCGGCGCCTCTGATCTTTGTGGGGACTTTTCAGATCGTGCGCCCCATCATCACGCGCCTGCGTGAGAAGAACGAGGTAAAACCATCCTGAACCTTCTGCTCGTGGCCGCCGTGCTCGCCCTGGCCCTCATGGGCTCGGCGTTTGTCCTGGCGCGGCGGTTGAACAACTTCTCGATCGTCGACATCGCCTGGTCGTTCAACTTCACTCCGATCGCGGCGGCCTCGGCGCTTCTGGGTTCCGCGGTCGTTGAAAGACGCCTGGTGATGGCCGCGCTGGTCGCCTTGTGGAGCCTCCGTCTGACGGTTCACCTGGCCCGCCGCGTCGCCGCCCTGCATCCCGTCGAGGAGGGCCGCTATCTCGAACTCAGGCGGCGTTGGGCCGCCGATGTGAACGGCCACTTCTTCAGGTTCTTCATGCTCCAGGGGCTCCTCAACGTCGGGCTGTCCATCCCGTTCATGTTCGTCTGCATGAATTCCTCCTCTGCCCCCGGCCTCGGAATGACCCTCGGGGTCATCGTGTTCCTCATCAGCCTCGGGGGTGAGGCGCTGGCACTCAGATTCGCCAAGCGCCCGCCCACGGTG
>CAZBTT010000287.1:0-6400 GCA_964494295.1 uncultured Acidobacteriota bacterium | reverse complement strand
GGTCCTTCTCGACCCCAACACGCTTTCCACCAAGGGCCCCGTGGCGCTCTCGGGCCTCACCTTCTCTGAGGACGGGCGCTATGCCGCGTATTCCACGTCGGCGTCGGGGTCGGACTGGATGGAGTGGAAGGTGCGCGAGGTGGCGACCGGCAAGGATCTGCCCGACACCATCAAGTGGTCGAAGTTCTCGAGCGCCGCGTGGAAAAAAGACGGCAGCGGCTTCTACTACTCCCGGTACGACGCGCCCATGAGCAAGGACGAGGCGTACAACGCCGTCAACAAGTACCAGAAGGTCTTCTTCCACAAGGTGGGCACGTCTCAGGCCGACGATGCGCTGGTCTACGAGCGTCCCGACAAACCCGACTGGGGTTTCGGCGCCGACGTGACCGATGACGGCCGCTGGCTCCTCATCTACCAGTCCGAGGGCACCAACCGGGAGAACCGGATCTTCCTGCGCGATCTTCAGGATCCAAACGGAAAGATCGAGCCCTTCCTCGACGCCTTCGATGCCTCGTACAACGTCGTCGGCAACGACGGCGCGACCTTCTACGTGGTGACCGACAAGGACGCTCCGCGCTACCGGGTGATTGCGATCGAGAAGGGCAAGGTCGGCCCAGCGACCTGGAAGACACTCATCTCCCAGGGCAGCAACCGCGACGTCCTTTCTTCGGTGAGCCTCATCGCCAACCGTTTCGTCACGGTCTGGCGCACGGACGCGCACGAGAAGCTGAAGCTCTTCGCCCTTGACGGGAAGTTCGAAAGCGAAATCGCCTTGCCCGCCATCGGATCCGTGTCGGGGATTTCCGGGAAACGGAAAGACACCGACACCTTCTATGCGTTCACGTCTTTCAACTACCCGAGCACGACGTTCCGCTACGACTTTGCGACGAAGGCAAGCACGGTCTTCAAGCAGCCGACCGTGGATTTCGATCCGAACGCCTTCGAAACCAGGCAGGTGTTCTATCCGAGCAAGGACGGCACGAAGATCCCGATGTTCATCGTGCATAAGAAGGGTCTGGTCCAAAACGGCTCGAATCCGACTTACCTCTATGGCTACGGTGGCTTCGACATTTCGCTCGAACCCGCGTTCTCGCCCGCGAACATCGTGTGGATGGAGATGGGCGGCGTCTACGCCCAGCCCAACCTGCGCGGCGGGGGCGAGTACGGAAAAGAGTGGCACGACGCCGGCCGGCTCAAGAACAAGCAGAACGTGTTCGACGATTTCATTGCCGCGGCCGAGTGGCTGATCTCGAACAAGTACACGTCCAGCCCGAAACTCGCGATCGGAGGCGGCAGCAACGGCGGCCTGCTCGTGGGTGCGGTCATGACCCAGCGGCCGGAACTCTTCGGTGCGGCCCTGCCCGCGGTGGGCGTCATGGACATGCTCCGCTACCACAAGTTCACCATCGGCTGGGCCTGGAAGTCCGACTACGGCGACCCCGATGTCAAGGAGGATTTCGAGGTGGCCCTCAAGTATTCGCCCCTTCACAACCTGAAGCCGGGTGTCTCCTATCCGGCAACGCTGGTGACCACCGGCGACCACGACGACCGCGTGGTGCCCGCGCATTCGCACAAGTTCATCGCCGCTCTTCAGGCCGCGCAGAAGGGGAGCGCGCCCGTCCTCACCAGGATTGAAACAAAGGCCGGGCACGGCGCGGGCAAACCCACCGCGAAGATCATCGAGGAGCGCGCCGATCAGTGGGCGTTCCTTGTGAAGACGCTCGGCATCCAGTGAGCCGGCGAGGCCAGCGGGCGTCGATTGCCGCAGCGGCCGGTCTGCTGTGGGCGCTCGCCGGCAGGCCGGCGAACGCGGCCGCGGCGGAGTCCTGGCACGAGGTGAAACTGCCGGGAGAGTTCTTCACCGTCGTTACGGAAGCCGGAGAAAAGGAAGGAGCGAGGATCCTCTTTCAGCTCGCTCAGTTCGACAAGAGCCTCAAACAGCGTTTTCCCTGGATCCGCCTTCCTCAGGGAGCGGATCCGCACATCCTCGTATTCGCTTCGCCCGATCCCGCGCTGGTCGCGTCTCTAGCCCCCGATGCCGAGGCGGGGGCGCCCCGAGATCCCGGCTCGTCCTACTGGGCCAGCGACTGGGAGCGCGTACTGACGCACGTGGGTGCGGTCCGAGCGGGCTCGAAGGAACCCGCGGACTCCGAACCAAGCCCGTACCGCGGTTACCTGAAAGGGCGCGCCGCCTACCTTGTCGGCAGGTCTCTCGACGAAGCGACTCCCGCGTGGCTGGTGCGAGGTCTGGTTTCCTTTCTCTCGGACACGTGGATCAAGGACAAGGAGATGCTCGCCGGCCGGATGATGCCGCAGTTCAAGGAAGCCGGGACCGCTCCGTCTCCGGCGGTCGACTTCTTTCGCGAAGGGCGAGGTCGGGACTCAAAGTTCGATGCGCAGGCGGGTCTTTTCATTCACTTCCTGCTCGTTGGCGAAGGGGGCCGGAACGCTCGGTCCCTCGACGCGTTGCTCCAGTCCTTTTCTTCGAGAGAGACCGCCGCCGCGGCCGCGGGCGCTCTCGGTCGAATCACCTCGCTCTATCCGGGTTTCGCGAAGCACCTGGCGTCGAAGAAGTTCGCGGTCCTCAAGCTGCCCCTTGCCTCTTCGGTGACTCCGGCCGCGTTCGGCGTGAAGCCGCTGCCGCTCGCCGACGCCCTGCTCCGGCGCGCGGCCATCTATCAGACTCTGAACCGGCCCGTCGATACACGAACCGTGCTGCGGCAGGTGAAGATCGCCGACCCGAGTCTGGTGCAACCCTACGAAATGGAGGCGTTTCTCCTGGACGCTGAACAACGCACCACGGAGTCGAAGCAGGCGATCGAAGCCGCGATCGAGCGCGGTTCACAAAACCCGCATCTGCGCTATCGCCTCGCTCAGCTGCAGTGGGGGCCGAAGATGACCAGGGCCGCGCTCGAGTCCGTGCGAGCCCTGCTCGAGTTCGCGCACCAGAATCTGCCGATGGACTTCAAGGCGGCGGCCTATCTCGCCGAAGTCGAGAGCGATCTTGGCCTCGCTGAACCGGCGTTGAACCACGCGGAGAAGGCCGCGGCCACCGCACCTTCGGATGTCTATGCCCTGATGGCCCTGGCTCGCGCGCAATGGAATTCGCGTCAGCCAGACCCCGCACTCGCAACCGCGCGCCGTGCGCTTGATCTCGCGAAACTCGCGAGCCAGAAGGACAAGGCCCAGGAATTCGTGACCTTCGCGACCCGGAACAAGGCGGCTCAGGCGAAGGGCGGTAAACCCTGGACTACGCAGTTCGGTCCGCCGCCTTCCGGCGCTTTCGGCGCGACCCGGGCGGCGGGACCGGGGGGAAGGGTGACCCTCGGGCAGGCGAGGACGGATTCCGCGGACGCCGCCGCGATCACTGAGTGTTTCGCGCAGCGGGAGGATGCGGCCTGCGCGCGGGCGGTGCCCGCCCTTGAAGTGGCCTGCGCGGAGAAGCAGGCGACGTCGTGCGTCTCCCTCGGTTCCCTCTACGAAGGGGGCTTCGGTGTCCCTCGTGATCGAAGAAAGGCCGCGGCCGCTTACAAGACCGCTTGCGGGCTTGGAGACAAGGCCGGCTGCGGCCGTTTCGCCTTCCTCGAGGTCATGGGCCTGGGTGTCCCGCAGAACGAGGCGCGAGGCATGAAGACGCTCGAATCGTTGTGCGCCGAGTCCGTCCCCGAAGGGTGCATCGGCCAGGCGCAGGTGCTCCGCCGGACGGGCTTCGCGGTGGATCGCGATCACGCGAACCGGCTGCTCAAGACCACGTGTGATGCGGGTTCGGCCGAGGCCTGCGCGCTGCTCACCACGCGCTGAGGGCCCGCCGCCAGGACCAGCGACCCGCTACTCGGGGGGCTGTCTCAGAAATGCGGCCGCGCGAGCGGCAAGGATCGCCTGGATGAGGCCCGGCGGCGCTTCCCGGTTGGCCGGCTCGTCCGCATGCTCGGCCCCGTGCGCGACCCTGAGCGTTGTCTCGTACGTCGTGAGATAACGTCGGCAGGCCGCGCAGCGTTCGAGATGCCTTTCGAAGTTCAGGCGTGTGGTCACGTCGAGACGATGGTCCAGGAACTCGTCCAGGAAGCCGTAGAGATCCCGGCACCTCATGATGGCGAGCCCTCCCCGAATCGTTCCGCGAGCAGGCGTCGCAGGGCGTGACGCGCGCGATGGAGGCGGACCTTCACCACACCCTCGCTCACGCCCAGCACGTCCGCGGCCTCCGAGGTGTCGAGCTCCTCGATGTCCCGCAGGAGCAGGACCACCCGATACATCTCGGGGAGCCGGTCGATACAACCTCGCACGAAGTCGCGGGTTTCACGCGTTTCCACCATCTGCAGCGCCGAGGGCGACCAGTCCAAGGGATCGATCGCGGCGTGGCCATCGTCTTTGAAGGCGGGCAGCAGCTCTTCGATCGATTCCTCGGGTCGTCGCTTCTTCGAACGCAGCCGCATCAGACAGGCGTTGACCGCGATCCGATGGAGCCAGGTTCCAAGCTGGCTGCCTCCCTCGAACGAATGGATGGCGCGGAAGGCGGAGATGAAGGCTTCCTGAACCGCGTCTCTCGCCTCCTCGTCGCTGCGAAGGATCCTTCGGCAGACCGACAACATCCGTCCGGTGTGGTTGCGGACCAGGGTTTCGAACGCTTCCTCGCTCCCGACGCGGAGCGCATCCAGAAGATCCGCTTCCTGAATCGGGGGAGCCGCCATCATTTGAACTTAGCACGCACTTTTTTCCGCCATCCGACCCGCCGTTCGACATGACATTCCTATGATGCCCGAAGGTCTGGCCCGGTTTCATGGCTATGTGGAGCGGAGCACGATGCGGTCGAGTCGAAGCGCTTCACCAACCGACCAGGCCTGAAACGGGCACCCGCGGGGAGCATGCGGCGGGTCGCCTTCCGCGATTTCCGGGAGGTGGCCGGAACCCTCGGGGTCGAGGGCTTTGAGGAAGGGCTCGAAGAAACGCGCTCGCGCCTCGCGGCGGGCCTGCTGCGATCCGCCTCGCGTGTGAACCCACGCCTCGACGAAGGCGCCCATGAGGTAAGGCCATACCGTGCCCTGGTGATACGCGGTGTCCCGCGACCACACGCCGCCGCTGTAGGTCCCGCGGTACTGCGGATCGTCCGGGGAGAGGGATCGCGGCCCGCACGGCGTCAGGAGTCTCGCCTCGGCGAGATCGACGACCGCGCGCGCATGTTCGCCGTGCAGGATGCCAAAGGGCAGGCCGCCCACCGCGAAGAGCGCGTTCGGCCGGATATGGCCGTCGAAACGTCCCGGCACGTGGTCGCAATCGATGACGTCGTAGAGATACCGTGCCTCTTCGTTCCAGAATCGTTTGTTGAAGGAGATTTCGGCCTCGTTCGACCATTTCGCGAAATGGGAGTCGATCTGCCCTCCGATTCGAAGGGCGTTGATCCACAGCGCCTGAATCTCGACGGGTTTTCCTATGCGGGGCGTGACCACGTGATCGCCCACCTTGGCGTCCATCCAGGTGAGCTGAACCCCCGGCTCACCCGCGGCGAGCAGGTAGTCCCCGTCCATCCGAATGCCGTGCCTCGTTCCCGCGGTGTAGCCGCGCAGAATTGCGAGGATGGCGGCGTCGAGCTGCCATTCCTCCACGGTCGACGCGTGGTATCCCGCGGCCTTCTCGGCCACGCGCAGATCGTGGGCCGCGACGATGAACCACAAGGACGCGTCGACGCTGTTGAAGTCGGGCGTCTCCCCATCGTCGGTGAAGCGATTGGGCAGCATGCCGTACGACACCGCGCCCGACCACTGAAGCAGAACGCGCCGCGCCTCTTTGAGCCGTCCCGTGGCCAGACACAGTCCGCGCAGGGCGATGAAGGTGTCCCGGCCCCAGTCCGTGAACCACGGATACCCCGCGAGGATCGTTTTGCCTGAGCCGCGCTCGACCACGTACGCCGAAGCCGCGAGATCGAGAGCTGAGACCGCGTCTCTCCTTCGCGCCCGTTCGACGCCCTCGAGGGCCGCGACTCGCTCGCCGAGCGTCGCGACATCGAGTGTCTGCACCGCGTCGCCGGTACCGAATACGAGAAGAGCTTCGCCTTGGGCAAGATCGAACGAAAACGTTCCGGGCGCGCCCAGATCCTCGACGCAGTCGAGGCCGCGATCGCGGTCGGCCGTGTAGAGAAATTCACGGTACCAGTAGGGCTCGGATTCGAAGAGGCCGTTCGATATCGCGGTCAAGAGCGGCTATTTCAAGGCCGCCAACATCAAGATCGACCTCATCTTCGCGCAGTCGAACGCTTCTGTGATTCAGCAACTTGCCGCCGGCTCCTATGCGGTGGCGCCTACCGCCGGCATGGTCGATCCGATCCGCGCCATCGACAAAGGCGCGCCGGTCGCCTTGGTGCGCATCGTCATCCAGTCGCCGCCTTACGCGCTATTGGCCAAGCCCG
>CAZBTT010000286.1:0-6409 GCA_964494295.1 uncultured Acidobacteriota bacterium | reverse complement strand
CGGCGGGTAGCGAACGTTAACCGGGAAGCGCGCCCGTCCTTCGATGGTGGTGGTCACATTCTCGCCGCCCACCGCGGACATGATCACGTCCTGGGCCTGCGCCACCGTCAGGCCATACCGGGCCAAGGCCTCGCGGTTGAGGTCGAAGTCCACGAAATAGCCCCCGGCGACGCGCTCGGCGAATACGCTACGTGTGCCAGGAAGGTCCCTCAGAATCTGCTCCAGGCGCGCACCGATCGTCTCGATCTCCTTGAGGTCGGAGCCGTAGACCTTGATGCCAACTGGAGTCCGCACCCCGGTAGTGAGCATGTCGATGCGCGCCTTGATCGGCATGGTCCAGGCGTTGGTCGTGCCCGGGATCTGGAGCGCCGCGTTCATCTCGGTGACGAGCTCGTCCCACGACAGACGGTCGGGCCAGATCCGGCGCCACACAAGGTTTGCGAGCCACTCCGGTGACCACGACGAATACCAGCGGTCCTTCGACCTCCATTCCGAAGGCGGCTTCAGGATCACCGTCGTCTCCATCATGGAGAAGGGTGCCGGGTCCGTGGACGTTTCCGCGCGCCCGGCCTTTCCGAAGACCCGCTCCACTTCGGGGAACGACTTCAAAATCCGGTCCTGTACCTGGAGCAGGCGGCTCGCTTCGGTGACCGAGATGCCGGGAAGGGTCGTCGGCATGTAGAGCATCGTTCCCTCGTTCAAGGCGGGCATGAATTCATGGCCGAGAGAAAGGTAGGCGGGGATCGTGGTGGCGACGATCAGGACCGCGGCGAGGATCGTCTTTCTCGGATGCCGCAACACCGCTCGGCACGCCGGTTCGTAGATCGCGAACAGGAACCGGCTGATCGGGTGCTTCTCTTCGGGGTAGTAGCGGCCCACGGTCACCTGGTTGTAGAGCCTCGCGATAAAGCCGGGACGGAAGCTCACGAAGTCCATTCGTGAAAAGAGCATCCGGAGCGCGGGGTCGAGGGTCAGCACCAGACCCGCGGCCATGAACATGGTGAGGTTCTTGGTCCAGGCCAGGGGCGAGAAGAGCCGGCCTTCCTGGTCCACCAGGGTGAAGATCGGCAGGAACGCCACCGCGATCACCAGGAGCGAGAAAAAGACGGACGGGCCGACTTCGAGCAGGGCCTCAAGGCGCACAGCATGGAAGTCGCCTTTTCTTCCCTCGCTTTGCCAGCGCTCGAGCTTCTTGTAAGCGTTCTCCACCTCCACGATGGCGCCGTCCACCAGCACGCCGATGGAGATCGCGATGCCCGCGAGCGACATGATGTTCGAGGAGATCCCCATCAGGGCCATGGGGATGAAGGCGAGCAACACTGAGACCGGAATGGTGATGATGGGCACGATGGCGGAGGGTATGTGCCACAGGAACACCAGAATCACGAGGCTGACGATCAGCATGGCGAGCGCCAGTTCGTGCTTCAGGTTGTCGATCGAACGGTCGATCAACTCCGAGCGGTCGTAGGTCGTGACCACGCGGACCCCTTTGGGCAGGGACGGCTCGACCTCCTTCAGGCGCTCGCGGATCCGCTCGATGACCGCGCGCGCATTCTCGCCGTGACGCATCACCACGATGCCGCCCACCGTGTCGCCCTGGCCGTCGAGGTCCGCCACACCGCGGCGGAGTTCCGGGCCGAGCGACACCTCTCCGACGTCGCGGATCAGAACCGGCGTGCCTCGCTCGTCGGTCTTCAGGACCACCTTCTCGAGGTCCTCCCTGGATCGGACGTAACCCCGGCCCCGGACCATGAACTCCTTGCCCCCGAACTCGAGCAGCCGGCCTCCGACCTCGTTGTTGCTGGCGCGGACCGCTGCGCTCACGTCCATGATCGCGAGGCCGTAGCTCCGCAGGCGGTTCGGGTCGACCGTGACCTGGTACTGCTGGACGAATCCCCCGATGGAGGCCACCTCCGCGACACCGCTCACCGCCTGAAGCCGGTAACGAAGGTTCCAGTCCTGGAAGGAGCGCAGATCGGAAAGAGAGTGCGTCTTCGAATCGTCCACCAGCGCGTATTGAAAGACCCATCCGACACCTGTCGCGTCCGGTCCCAGCTCCGTCTTCACTCCCGAAGGCAGCAGGGGCTGAATCTTGGAGAGGTACTCCACGACCCGGCTGCGCGCCCAGTAGATGTCGGTGCCGTCTTTGAAGATGACGTACACGTACGAGTAGCCAAAATCCGAAAAGCCGCGGATGACCTTGACGTTTGGGGCGCCCAGCAGGGCGGTGACGATCGGGTACGTCACCTGGTCTTCCATGACGTCGGGACTTCGATCCCAGCGCGAGTAGATGATGACCTGGGTGTCCGAGAGGTCGGGGATCGCGTCCACCGGGATGTGCATGACGACGTACAGTCCGTAGCCCACGGTCACCGCGGTCATCAGGAGGACGATGAACCGGTTGTTGGCGCTGAAGCGGATGATGGCTTTGATCATGGCTCGCTCTTCAGCGGTGGCTTTCGTGGCCCGGCTTTTGCGTTGGAGAGGCCTTGCTTCCGGGTGACATCTCCGAGAGCACGGCCTTCAGGCTCGATTCCGAATCGAGGAGGAAGTTGGCGCCGACCACGACCCGGTCGCCCTCCGCGAGGCCGGAGACGATCTGCACGCCGCTGCCCTCGATCTTCGCCCCGAGCGTCACCTCGCGAGGCTCGAAGCGGCCCTCGCCGCGGTCGAGGAAGACCAGACGCCGGTCTCCGGTGTTGATGACGGCTCCGTCCGGCACGACCAGGCCAACGCCCAGGTCAACGTTGAGGAAGACATCCGCGAACATTTCAGGCTTGAGATCCCCGCGTGTGTTGTCCACCTCCAGACGCACATTGACGGTGCGCGTCCGCGCCTCGACGGTGGGAGAAATGTAGGAGACCTTTCCCTTCCACTCCTTGCCCGGCACCGCGGCCACACTGATCACGCCCTGCATGCCGAGAGTGACGGACGAGAGGTTGTAATCGTAGATATCGGCGAGGACCCATACCCGCGAGAGATCGGCGATGTCATACAGAGTGTCCGCGGGCGTCACCTTCATCCCGTGGAAGGCCATCTTCTGGACCACATAGCCGCCGATGTCGGAAAACACGTTCATGGTCCGGGTCACCTGCCCGGTCTTTTCGAGCTTCTCGATGTCGGCCGGGCGGATGTCCCAGAGAAGCAACCGCTGTCGCGCGGCCTCGAGAAGGGCCGAGCTTCCTTCGGCCGCCGAAGGGACGGCGCTCGCGGAGAGGCGGTCCCGTCCGCGCAGGGCGAGCAGGTATTCCTGCTGCGTCGCCACGAGGTCAGGGCTGAAGATGGAGAGAAGCCGTTGGCCACGCTTCACGAATTGACCCGTGAAGTCCACATAGAGGTGTTCGACGTAACCGTCGACCTTGGTATGGACATGCCGCAAGAGACGCTCGTCCACCGCCACCCTGCCCACGGTTCGAATGCGGTGCGCAAGGGGCATCTTCCTGACCTCTTCGCTTCGCACGCCCAGGACCTGCCGCCGTTCGGAGGAGATCGTCACCACGGCCCGTCCCGCGACGCCGGAAGGCGCAGTGTCGCGAACGTCTTCCGCCGGGGACGGCCCCGCTCCCGTGCTTTCGATGGGAACGAGCTTCATGCCGCAGATCGGACAGTCTCCGGGCTTATCCGATGTGTAGGTCGGGTGCATCGGGCACTGGTAGCGCGCCGCGTGAGCCTGGTCGGGCGCTTCAGCTTGGTGTCGTCCCAGGAACACTACGGCGCCCAAGGCACCGATGGCGATCGAAACCACAGCCACGATCGCGAACTTGAGCCAGGCGCGCGACGAGTTTTGTTCAGTCATGATCTTCCTCCGTCCAGACTCGCTTCTTCCAGGCTGGCCAGCGTCTGCTCGTGGTTCGCCAGCAGGCGCAGGTGAGTGGTGCGGTCGTTGTAGAGGGTCGTTATCGCCTCGAGCACCGCGATGAAAGGCACCTTGCCGGTCTGGTAATTGGCGAGAGCCGCTTCCACCGACATGCGGTCCTGGGGGAGGATGCCTTCGCCGTAAAGCGTCGCGACCTTCTCCGTCGTCTTGAGCTGGGTCAGCCGCTCCTGCGTGCGGAACCGGAGCTGCAGCCGGATCGACTCGATGGCGCTTTGCGTGGAGCTGAGCTGCGCCTCTGCTTCGGCGACCCCCGCCCTCAACTTTTTGCGATAGATCGGCACCGAAATGCCGATGCCGGCCTGCCACATGGGAGGGAGGCCCCGGCGATTCATGTAGACGCTCTGCGCGCTGAAGTCGGGCTTGAACTCTCGCTTCGCCAGGTTGATGGCGAGGGACCCTCTCTCCGCTTCAAGACGGGCGGCGCTCACTTCCGGGCTGACCTCGGCGGCCCATTCGAACAACTGTTGGATTTCGCCCTGCACCGGCCGCAGCGTCAGCTGGGCCGAGGTTTCGAGAGGCGCATCCGGCGCCCGGGAGAGGAGCCCATTGATCTCTGCCCGCCGTATATCCATCTCGGCTTCCTGTTCCGCCTGGAATTGCTGGATGCGGGTCACTTCCACCTGGACGCGTAGAACGTCCTGCTGAGCCCCCAGACCGACCGCGTACCGCGAGCGGGCGACGCCTTCGATCTGTTTCCAGTTCTCCTCCTGATCGCGAATGAGGTCGAGGAGGCTGCGACTCAGGAGCAGGCCGTAGTAAGCGCGCTTGACCGCCGCCGCGATACCCCGCTTGACGCGCTCCGCCTGTTGGCCCACCTGATCGGCCTCGCGGGACGCGAGGTCGCCGCGCAGCCCGCGTTTGCCGGGGTAGGGCAACTCCTGGCTCACCATCAGCGCGAGGTTGGTGGCCCCCACCGAACCGAGGCTCGGCGACCAGCCATCGTTGGTGTAGATCACCGAAAACATGGGGTCCGCGAGGGAACGAGCCTGGATCGGCCGTTGCCTTGCGGCGAGCGTCGCCTGACGGGCGGCGGCGACGTCGGGGTTTTGGGCCAGCGCCTCCTCGATCAGCGAGGCAAGGACCGGATCGTCCACGGGCGGCGGCCACGGGGCCTGCGCTTGCGCGGCCGGGGCGAGGATGAGCTGAGTGGCGAGTCCGAAAAAAAGGAAACGATGACGAGCAGACATGAGAGAACCTCCGCGATCGAGAGTGGGACCGGCACGCGTGGGCCGCAGGCGGAGAAGCCAGCGACGCGACGGAGCCGAGGGTCAGGCGCGGGCGCTGTGGCCCGCGCGACGGTCGATCAGATGCGGAGGATCGGCGATCTGCGAACTGACGAGTCGTGTCCCACAGACACTGAGCCCGTGTGGGGCGGGCGCGCCGGTACGTTGCTTCGCACAAGCCATTCGTGGATAACGGTCGCCTGAATGCTTTGGGTCGCGGTCGCGTCGGGTCCGGAGACGCGCACGATGGCCCACATTCCGGGGCCATCGGAACAGCAAGCAGTTCCAGCATGCCCCCTGGCGTCTGCAAAGTGCGCGCCGCTCAAGGGGTTGGCCTGGGTTGCCGGAGGACAACAGTCATGCTCGTCGGCCGCGGCCGGCACGCAGAAACACAGGCCGACGATCTGGAGCGCGAAAACCAACGCGAGGCCCGCCCGGAGAGTTGCTCGATTTCGGACACGGGCAGAGGCAGAGCCGAGCTTCATGGCGGAGATGATTCTGAACGACCCGGGGCGCGGACCGAAATGGGCCGTCCGCGTCCTTGGACTGATGCATCGGCATCAGGCGACTCACACGGGACCGATGTGCCCTCGTGGGCTGCGACAAGGCAGAATTGAGGGATGAAGATGCTCCATGCGCCCGGTCTCGCCATTTCCGCCCTCCTCCTGAGCGTGGCGACCCTTGCCCACGCCGCCGAGCCGCCCGCGAAACTCCAGGCCCTCGTCACCCCGGCTTCGGACAACTCCGCCTTCCCCCAACTTTCCGAGGACGGCAAGGGCGGTGTCTACATGACGTGGCTCGAGACCCTGAAGGACGGCGCCGGCCATCGTCTCCGCCTCGCCCATCGCAAGGAGGGCGGCGTCTGGGGTGAGGCGTCGACGGTTCAGGAAGGCAAGACCTTCTGGCGGAACTGGGCCGACTTCCCAGGTGTGGGTGTCTTTCCAGACGGATCGGTCATGGTTCACTGGCTCGCGCGAAGTGGGGAGGGGACCTACGACTACAACGTCAACGCCCGGATCTCCCGCGACGGCGGCAAGACCTGGGGCGAGGCCTTCCTCGTCAACACCGACGGGAAGAAGGCCGAACATGGTTTCGTCTCTTTCGCGCCCACCGAGAAGGGTCTGGCCGTGATCTGGCTCGACGGCCGCGAAACCAAGGGCATGAGTCACGACTCCGCTGATCACTCGGCGGCCGGCGGAGCGATGACTCTCCGCTTCGCTGAGTTCCTGAGTGACGGAACGAGGGTCCGCGAGTTTGTGCTCGACTCGAAAGTCTGCGACTGCTGTCAGACCGCAATCGTCAACACGTC
>CAZBTT010000285.1:0-6454 GCA_964494295.1 uncultured Acidobacteriota bacterium | reverse complement strand
CGAGCCGTTCCACGCGGGTATGGCCGAGGGCTTTCGTGTTCGAGGAATCGAATCGCACGAAGCGGACCCCGTCGAAGCGGGCGAGACCGTCATACCCGCCGACCCAGAGGTATCCCTCGGGCGTCTGGGCAATGGCGGTCGCCGAGTTGCCCGGCAGACCCCGGGAGGCGTCCCAGAAGTCGATGACGTAGTCGGCCGCGCGCGCCTCGATGGTCAGAGCGGCGACAAAGGCGGCGCACAGGAGACGCGCGGGCCGCATCACCGGACGAGGCTCGCGGCCAGGAGGCCGATGACGACGTCGTTGGCGAGTGCTCGAACCGTGAGGGAGCGGAGCTGGCGGTCTGGATCGAGAGGCAGGTGAAGAACCGTCGCGGCCCCGCCGGGGACGACGCCGCCCTGGCCCTTGAATGTCTCGCGGTCGACTTTCCGAGCCCGGCCAGTCTTGAGATCCACGCGCAGGGGCAGCGGGCCTTCGAGACGGAACTGGTAGTCGTCGATGAAGTAGTCCTGCTCGATCGGCCACCAGGTCTCAGGGTTCCGAAGGACCAGGCGGCTCGTGGTTCCATCGGTGTAGGTGACGACGACCTCGCCGTTCTCCAGTCGACTCTGCATGGAGTTGGTCGATCCTGCCATCAGCAGGTAGACGAGGCGAGCCTGTCCGGAGAGCGGCACGGTGACTTCCCGCGGATAGTTATCCCACTGTGAGGTGAAGATGATGTTCTTCGAATCTCCCGGGCCGGGCGTCGCGAACGCGATCCCTCCTGGAAGCCGAATCGCGCCGTCTATAGCCGCGGCTCCCCGTAGTCCGCGGTCGTCGATATCGGCGGTTGCGTTCACGTGACCGGCCCAATAACCGATGCCCTGCGAGGGAAGCGCGAGAGAGACGAAGGGGGATCGCGGTGAGCGGTACTTGCCGGGCCGGAAGATCTCCGTGACGCGGTCGTTGAAATGCGGTTCGAGGTTTATGGTTTCAAGCTTCGCGTCCACGGGGAGGTCTGGAAGCGGCCCGCCAGGTGCAGTCACCGTCGTTCTGGCGCCCGGCTCGTTGCTGCGGGGCGCCGGGGTCTTCCCGCTCCAGGTGATCCGAATCTCGGTCTTCGATGTCGGCGGAACAACGACTGCGAGCCGTGGGAACGGGCCGGGGATCAGACGGGACTTCGCGACGCGACCGTCGATGAGCACGGCCGCAGTCTCTCCCGCTACGGGCGTCAGCAACCGCAGAGTCATGGCCCGCTCGAAGCGAGCCTGCACCGTGAAGACCTCGGAGCGCCCCTTCCGCGAGCATGCGAACCGCACACTCGGGTGATTGAGCGTCGCGTGATCCCACTCCTGCGGAAGCCCGGGTGCGATCGTCAGTTCGCCGGCGAGCGCATCGGGGCGGATGCCGAAAAGGCCTTCGATGAGAGCGCGACTGAGGACACCGGACCCATCGGCGAAGTCGCGCTGCGACTCACGGCGATAGGCATCGAGGTACGACATCGAACCCACGTTGCCGGGCGAGATGCCCATGAACATGGCGGCGAGCATTGAGCCCCTGGTGATTCGCCAGGCCTCCTCGGGACGGCCGGCCCGCCAGTAGGCCAGGGCCGCATGCACGGCCTCCGACATGACCACGTTGTTGATGGACCAGGTGTAGGGCATCCAGTTGCTGGTGGCGAGGGTGTGCAGGGAGACGGGCACGCCGGGGCCGCGCACAGGCAGCCGCGGAATTTCGGAATCCACGTAACGCGCCATGTCCCAGGCTTCCTGCGGTGTGGCGACTTCGGAGTCGATCGGTAGGTAGAACGACCACAATGCCGAGCTCGGGTGGAGGCGTTGCAGTCCGAGCCAGTCCTTCGTTTCGGCGAACATGCCTCGATCCGACATCCAGAGGTGCGTGCGCATGGCGCGCGCGATGAGCGCCGCCTCACGGTTGTAGGGTTCACCATCCACCCCGATGAGCGCGGCCGCGCGGGCCGCCATCGTGTTGTGCCAGTAGTTGTAAGCCGAGGCCTGCGCCGTGCCCCCGCCGCTGTACTGCAGATCGTCGCTGGCCCAGATCATGGCGTAGGCCTCGTAGAGCGGGAGCTTGTCCGGCCCGAACTCCCGCCGGAAGAGCCGGCGTTCCCACGCGAGGTGACGCTCGATGACCGGCCACATCGCCTTCGCGAGGGCCGTGTCGCCGGTCCAGAGAAGGTGACGGAAGAACGCGTCGATGTAGACAGCGTTCATGTCGTAGTGGCTGTTCGAAAGATCGCCGTGGCTGTGGAGCGCCGCTTCGCTTCGCGCAAGATTCGCGTCTTCGTCCGGCGGCGGCAGAGTCTCCGGGATGGGGCTCACGTTCTGGCGCGAGGCCCAGTCCCTGTAATGCGCTTTCGCGCGGTCGGGCCAGCCAAGCGCGTCGAGCGCGTAGGCGCCGCGCCAACCCAGAAGCTTCCTGCGCCACGCGATGGCGCCATGCATGAGTGCCTGCTGGGGTTCGTCCCAGGCGGCATCGGCGGCGACATTGAGAGCGCCCATGGCGGCGTTGAGGAACGGATCGGGCGTGTCGACGGAGACTCGCTTGCGGAGCGCCACGAAGTGGGCCTGGGCTTCGGTCAGAACGCGCGGCAGGTCGAAGACCGACAGGGTCGCCCATGAGCCCGAGGTCAGGCGCTCGAGGGAAAGGAAGACAGGCTTGCCATTCGTGATCGGCACGGCGCCGAGGATCACGGGCCGGCCCGGGGCCCCTGAGGGGTCGCTCGCCAGAAGGGCGGGGAGGTCATTCCAAAGGCTCGCATCGACGCGCTGCTGACGCGCACCATCAGGGACGGCGCCCTCGATCACACCGCCAGCCGCGTGAAGGGTGAAGCCCGAGGACTTCAGTTCGAAGCGATTCCCTTCGGCGAAGGCGGGCTTGAGCTGAAACCACTCGCCGATCGGAACGTCTTCCGTTCCGATATCGCCGTCGCGTCGTCCGCGCTCGCCGCTCAAACCGCCGTACGCCCACATGAGTTCGATCCCCGGCGGAATGCCCGTCGCTTCGGTCCGGACGATCATGCCTTCCCGGGGAAGGCGGACGACCGGGGGCCGCAGCCCGCCCGAGGGTCCGAGCAGCCTGTCCCGGATCTCATAGTGCAACTCGCCCGGGCGATATCGCGTGGTGATCCTCGCGGAGTTGTGCAGCCATAAGGCGCCGGCCGTCGAGCGCAGGGCAAAGCGCAGGTTCCCGCCACGTCCGGGCAGGTACAAAACGAACTCGGGTTTGTCGCCGCCATCCACACGGAATGCCGTGTTGCCGCCATACAGCGGCCGGTTGAAGAATTCCTCTCCATCCTCTATGACGAAGTCGACGTCGTCCGGCCGATAGCGGAGAGGACGGTCGATGTTCGTTTCGAGGTTGGGGGAGACTCGCTGCGCCGCGGGAACCTGCGGGGCCGGCGTTGGCGTGATGTGGACAGGTGTCGCGGGCAGTTTCCAGGAGCTGATCGAATCGGGGCGGCTCGGATCGAAGGCCGGGATTCCCGTCGCGAGGTGCTTCGCGAGTGCCGGCACCTCGGCCTTGATCCCTTCGACCACGGCGCGCGCCAGTTGATAGGCGCCGTAGGGGCTGAAATGGGTGTCGTCCTTCAGTTCCTGATCCTGACCGGGAAAGCTGCCGGCGGGGTAGTGCACGAACGCGTGCTTAGAGACTTCGGGGCCGAGGGCTTCGTACAACGCCTTGCTGGCGTTGAAGAGGTCGGTGAGCGCCACGCCCTCTTCCTTCGCGACCTGTCGGAGCGCCTCGGGATAGTCGCCGAGCGTATTCACGATTCGGCCCGCGGCGTCGAAGTTCCTGCGGAGCATCGATGTGACGAGCACCGGCGTCGCGCCGCGTTCGCGCGCCGCGCCGATGAAGAGCTTCACCTGGTCCTTGTAAGTGGTGAAGGCGTCCAGGTGATTCGGGCCCGGCTTTTGATCGTTGTGGTTGAACTGGATGAACAGATAGTCGCCGGCCTTCAGAAGGCTCAGGACCTTGGCGAGCCGGTTCTCGGTCACGAAGGCCTTGAGCGTCTCGCCGGATTCGGCATGGTTCGCGATGGCGACACCGGGCCCGAAGAACCGCGGCAGCATCTGGCCCCAGGCCGCCCACGGCTCGGTGGTCTGATCCGTTACCGTCGAGTCTCCGGCGAGAAACAAGGTGGGCACGTCGTCGATGAGCGTGATCTCGAGGGCCGCGATGGCGGGACGGTCGTCGCCGAATTCGATTGTGAGTTTATCGTCCCAGTGCAGGGCGCCGATCTCGCGTGGCTTGAGCTTTACGTCGCCCTTCGGACCGAGGGAGCTGTTCCTCACATTGACCACGAACGTTCGCGTTTCGAAGCCCCCCGCGGGGGTCGCCAGCCTTTCGATCATGAGCCGCCGGGATTCCGCCTTCACCGTGGTGAGGCTCGCGGCCTTGCCATCGCCGAATGTCGCGGTCACGCGATAGTTGCCTTCGGGCGCCTTCACCGAGAAGAAGAGCGAGCCGCTGCTCGCGCAGAGATCGCGCTCCAGGGGATCACGCCCGCCGCGATCGAAACACTCGGCGCGCGAGCCGAGGTCAAAGCCGTAGCCTTGCTCGTCCGAGTAGATCGAGCTGGCCACGACCCGCGTGAATCCCGGAGCAACGTCTCCCGGCCCGAAGTCAAACCGCCAGGACGCTGGGCGCTCCTCGGCCGCGGCCAGGCTCACGCCGCATGAGATGCCCAGAACGACTCCGGCGAGATATCGGCTGCCCTTCACGTGCGGAGGACGCTACCAAACAGAGGCCTCGCCAGAAGTGTGGAGGGGCGGCAACCCGCGCGTTGTGGTACACCTTGGCCAGATGTCCTCCTCCCTTTCACGGAGTTTGGTTCTGTGCGCCCTGGCGGCAGCGATTCTCCTGTCTCGCGCCGCCACACCGCAGGCAGTCACCGAGAGGGGGCTGAGCCGTCAGATGGAGAAGCTTGGCCGCGGTGTGGTCGCGATTCGGCATGGAGGACGAGCCTTCGTGGCCTGGCGGTTGTTGGCCACGGACCCCGAGGGGGTGGCCTTCAATGTGTATCGAACCACGGAGGCGGGGAAGGCGAAACGCCTCAACGCGAAGCCCCTCCTGGGCCCGACGTTCTTCGTCGACCCTTTCGCCGAAACGGGCCGTGCGCACACGTACACGGTGCGCGCCGTGGTCAGGGGCCGTGAACAAGCTTCAGGCCGAGGCTTCGTCCTGGCGGCCGGGCTCGAGGCCCAGCCGTATCTGAGGATTCCCTTGAAAACGCCTCCGGGCTACACCCCGAACGACGGCTCGGCCGGCGATCTCGACGGGGATGGCGAATACGAGATCGTTCTGCATCAGGCCGGGCGCGGCCGGGACAACTCCCGCCCCGGTATGACGGATCCGCCGATCCTGCAGGCCTACAAGCTTGACGGCACGCTCCTGTGGACGATCAACCTGGGCCCCAACATTCGCGAAGGGGCGCACTACACCCAGTTCATGGTCTACGACCTCGACGGCGATGGCCGCGCGGAGGTCGCGTGCAAAACCGCGGACGGCAGTGTCGACGGCGTGGGCAGGGTCATTGGAGATCCGAGTGCGGTGTGGGTGAATCCCGAGGGCACGCGCCTCACTCTCCGCGGCCGCGATGGGACCGAACGCGCGCAGGACGTTTCTGGCTATGTCCTGCGGGGGCCGGAATACCTGACCGTCTTCGACGGTCTGACCGGTGCGGCCCTCGCCACGACTGACTACATTCCACCCCGCCATCCCGCGACGCACAGCCCGACCGTCGATCAGCTCGAGGAACTGTGGGGAGATGGCTGGGGGAATCGCGTCGATCGCTTCCTTGCCGCGGTCGCGTACCTTGACGGAGAGCGGCCGAGCCTCGTGATGGCGCGCGGCTACTACACGCGATCGGTTCTCGCGGCCTGGAACTTCCGCGGCGGCAAGCTCACGCACGTCTGGACGTTCGACAGCGACGACAATACGCCCGGAAACCGTGACTATCGAGGACAGGGCAACCACAACCTGAGTGTCGCGGATGTGGATGGCGATGGCCGCGACGAGGTGATCTACGGCGCCGCCGCGATCGACGACAACGGGAAGGGCCTGTATTCGACGGGCTGGGGCCACGGCGATGCGCTCCACGTTTCCGACCTCGACCCCGACCGTCCGGGCCTCGAGGTGTTCAACATCCAGGAGCGCTTTGACGATGCGGGCGCCAACTTCCGCGATGCGCGCACCGGCCGCGAGATCTGGAAGAAGGCCTCGGTCAAGGCGGACACGGAGGGCGGCGACGCGGGGGAGGGCCCGGGCCGGGGCAACTCCTTCAACATAGACCCGCGCCACCGCGGACATGAATCCTGGGTCGCGGGCGCGGAACTGAGCGGTCTGTGGAACGCGAAAGGCGAGAAGATCTCCGAGAAGCAACCACAGGCGGTCAACTTCGCGGTGTGGTGGGACGGTGATCTTAAGCGTGAGTTGCTCGATCGCAACGTGATT
>CAZBTT010000284.1:3685-6459 GCA_964494295.1 uncultured Acidobacteriota bacterium | reverse complement strand
CCCATCGGATCCCGTTTTGGCGGCATACCGCGCGCGCTGCCCCTGCCGTCCCTGCCGGAGTTCACGATCGAGCAGCTCCGCGACCTGATCGTGCCCGCGTTCACCATCGCTCTTCTCGCCGCCATCGAGTCACTGCTGTGCGCGGTGGTGGCCGACAAGATGACGCACGACAAACACGACGCGAACCAGGAACTCATGGCCCAGGGCATCGCGAACTTCGCGAGCGGCCTGTTCGGCGGCATCCCGGCCACGGGCGCCATCGCGCGCACCACCGCGAATATCAAGAGCGGAGCGCTGACCCCCATCGCGGGAATGATCCACGCGGTCGTGCTGCTCCTCATCATCCTGATCGCGGCGCCGCTCGCGAAGAGCGTGCCGCTGGCCGCCCTCTCCGCCATCCTGATGTCGGTGGCCATCGACATGGGCGAGTGGCGCGTCTTCCGCACCTTCCATCAGCATTCGTTCACCCGCAACCTGAAGCTCTTCTCGGTCTTCTTCGTGACCGTGATCTTCGATCTCACCATCGCCGTCGAGTTGGGCATGCTCATCTCCGCCCTCATCCTGATCGCCCACATCGCGGAGGTCACCGAGGTCAAGAGAGTGGGCACGCGCGAACCGGGCATCGCCCACTTCCACGCGTTCGGTTCGCTCTTCTTCGGAGCCGCCGAGAAACTCGAGGCGCTGCTCGAGAAGGAGCCCGACGAGACCGTGGTCATGCTCGATCTGTCGCATGTGATCTACATGGACACCACCGCGTTCACCGCCCTCGAGACCCTCCACGACCGCCTCGAGAAACGGCGGCATTGCCTCATCCTCTACGGCGCGCCGGAACAGCCGGCCCGTGTCCTCCAGAGCCTCCTGCCGGTTCTCGGCAAGGAAAATCTGCTGCCGGACCGGGAGTCGGCGTTCCGACGGGCCCGCGTCCTCCTCGGAGAACAGGCCGCGGCGATCGAACGCGCGGGCGTGGAGCGGCGGACCGCGACCGCGTAGGAACCGCCCTCCGCCTATTCGAGGGCCTTCAGGAACCTTTCGAAACGCGGACGGAAGCTGCGCTCGGGATCGACCGACGCCACGATGCGGGTGGCGCGGCCGAGGATCTCGGAACGAGGAACGAAGCCGAAGAAACGCGAGTCGAAACTGTTGTCACGGTTGTCGCCCATGACCACGTACTGGCCCGGCGGGACCGTGACCGGGCCGAACGTGGACGAGGAGGTCGGGCCTTCCGACACCGCGACGAGGTGAGCTCGCCGGCCCACGGTCTCACGAAGCACAGTGGCGTCGCGATCCCGTGTGGCGGTGTCGTCGTAGAGCGCGGTGGTTCCGTTGACGATGAGCTGGTTGTCCTTGAGCTCGATACGGTCGCCGGGCACACCGACCACGCGCTTGAGCAGACGGACGCCGTCGTGAGGCGAGTAGAGGACCACGATGTCGCCGCGGGACGGATCCGACCACTGGGCGAGCCTCAAGGTCGTGAAGGGCACCTTGAGGTCGTAGGCCACGCGGTTCACGAAGACGCGCTCGCCCTCGAGCACGGTTGGCCGCATCGATCCTGTGGGGACGTCGTTCCAGTCCGCCACCGCCGAGCGGAAGGAGCCGAGGACGATGGCCACCACCGCGAGCGGCCGCAGCCACTCGACCCAGAAATGCCGTGCCGCCTCGCGGAATCGCTCCATGTGTCTATGAAGACGGCCCTTGCCGTCCAAAGGTTTCAATCCACGGCGTCAAAGGACGCCGCCCACACCCAGGTTCGGTAGCCCAGGGTAACAAACCCCTCCGAACTCTTGTGCTCGCACCAGAGCGCTTCGAGGTCCTCGAGCAGGCGATCGTAACGTGGCCCCATCTTGGGGATGTACGAGGCGCTTCGGGCACGGCCGACGAGCCCGTCACGCGACAGGGCCTGGCGATAGGGGAAGGAGACGGGCGGCGCCTTCACCTGGGCGGCGCGCAGCGCCTCATCGATGGCCCCCCTCATGCCTTCCGAGAGCTCCCGCTCCGCGGCGGCGCGGATGGCGGCGTTGTAAGCCTGCATCGCCGCGTCCGCGTTGTCCCGCTCGTTGACGAGGAAGGCGAGACGGCCGCCCGGCTTCAGAATGCGCCGGAACTCGCCCAGAGCTTCCTGCGGCTTGAACCAGTGAAAGGCCTGCGCGCACAGGACTAGGTCGACGCTCGCGTCCCCGAGGCCGGTCGCTTCGGCGGTTCCGTCGACGAAAGTGACGCGGGGGTGGGGCTCGCCGCTCTCGCGCATCGCGGCATTCGGCTCGACCGCGAGCACGTGAAGGCCGCGGTCCGCGAGCAGGCGGGAAGAGATCCCGGTCCCAGCCCCGATATCAGCGGCGATCAGTCCGCCGTACCCGGAGAGTCCTTCGAGGATGGCGTCGATCGCCTCCTTCGGATACGAGGGTCGGAAAAGCGCGTAGTCGGCCGCGCGGTCGGCGAAGCGCGTGGTGGGCTGAAGTTCGAAACGGGGAGGAGGGGTCATACCCCGCGGGCGGAGCCGACGATCTCCTCCAGCTGCGTCATGGTCACGGTGCAGGAGAAGTGCTTCGGACCGGTCCTATCGGCGGTGATGAAGGGCAGGTTGATCTCGCAGGAGCCCGCGGAACGCAGCTCCTCGATGCCCCCTCGAGCACTCGCAGCAATACGGTCCTTCGCCATCGGGTCGTTGGACAGGTCGACTCCGATCTGGTCGCTGGCGGTCTTCACCAGCCAGGCTTCCAGCGCCTTCTCCTCACGCGTCTCTTGTGTGGCTCCCACGCGGGCCACGGACGGGGCCC
>CAZBTT010000284.1:0-3675 GCA_964494295.1 uncultured Acidobacteriota bacterium | reverse complement strand
CCGCACCAGCCCCCCCGCCACTCTCCGGCAGACGGGCCCTCCCCCCTCGGATTGTGGGAGAGGTGCACTCCAATCTGGCGGCGGGCGGCTGTCACCAGCCAGGCTGCCGGCGCCTTCTCCCCCCGCGTCCCGGCTGTGGATCCTCCGCTGGCCGCGGACGGGGCCACGGGCAGGGGGGCGGGACGATTCCGTGTGAACTTCTCGCCAGTCACCGAACCCACGGTCACGAAATGTTCGACCGCCGCCGCGAGCTCCGCTTCCGTGAGTCCCTGCCACCCGGGGATGTTCGCGTCCAGATCCACTTTCGTCACCAGATCGATGAACGGAATGCTGATGTTGAAGCCGGCGCCGAGCGTCTTGAGATACCTTCCGAGCCTGACCACGCCGCCGCGATGGTTCTCGGGAATGATCACCACCGCCTTGGCGATCACGATCAAGAAGAAGATCCCTATCAGGATGACAAAAGGATTCATGAAAGGCATTGGCCAACTCTACTGAGGTTTCCTTTCGCCGCGCCTACTCCGGCAGGAAGTAGACGCCGCCCTCGTCGTAGACGGCCTTCCAGGCGGGATGTTGGGCGAGTTTCCCTGAAACCGCGAGCGTCGCCAGCGGCATCGCGACCAGACGCTCGATGACACGCTTCAGCTCACGGACGCCCTTCTCGGCGTCGAACCCCGAGCGGATGACGAACGCCTCGGCCTCGGGCTCGAAACGCACGAGAACGCCGTGGGTTTTCCGGACCTTGGTGATCAGGGAAGCGAGCAGCGGCCGCGCGATGCGCCGGACGTCGGCTTCGTCCAGAGCGCGGAACGTGATGATGTCGTCCACGCGGTTCAGGAATTCGGGACGGAAGAAGCGGCGCAAGTCCGCCTTCGCCCGGCCCGCCTTGGTGAGCGGAACCGTCTCGTTGCCCGCGGCGGCGAAACCCGCTTTCGAGGAAATCGCGCTGTTCCCGAGGTTGCTCGTCATGATCACGATGGCGTGACGCGCGTCGGCCACGCGGCCCTGCGAATCGGTCAGCCGGCCCGCGTCGAAGAGCTGCAGGAAAAGATCGAACACCTTGGGATGCGCCTTCTCCACCTCGTCGAAGAGCAGCACTGAATAGGGCTTCCGGCGGATCGCCTCGGTCAATTGCCCCGGCTCGTCATGGCCGACGTAGCCCGGAGGCGCGCCGATGAGGCGCGACACCGAGTGTTCCTCCATGTATTCCGACATATCGAAGCGAGAGAGATCCTCGGGTCCTCCAAAGAGGAAGCTCGCCAGCGTTCGCGCCATCTCCGTCTTCCCGACGCCGGTCGGGCCGAGGAGCATGAACACCGCGAGCGGGCCGCGCCGTTCGGATAAACCCGCGTGGGCGAGCTTGACCCGGGCCGCGACCTTGGCCACCGCCTCATCCTGACCGATGATCTTCGACCTCAGGTGCCCTTCCAGCTTGAGCAGACGCGCGCCCTCGCCGGCGCCGTCGGTCACGATCTCGACCGGCAGCCCCTTCTTCTCGGCAAGCACTTCCGCAACCAGGAGCGCGCCCACGGTGGATCCCACCGTTCCTTTCAGCGCTCCCGCCGGGGGAGCAGGCCGGGAAAGCGCGGGCACCCGCGACCTTGCCGCCGCCTTATCGATCAGGTCCACCGCTTTGTCGGGGAGACGGTGGTCCGGGTCGAAGCGCACCGAGAGGGATACCGCGGCCTCGAGAGCCGCGTCTTCGATGCGCACCCCGTGGTGCTTTTCGAACCGCTCCTTGAGACCCTTCAGAATCTCGAGGGTCTCGGTGACCGACGGCTCCGGCACATCGATCTTCTCGAAGCGACGTTCGAGGGCCGCGTCCTTCTCAATGGTCTCGCGGAACTCCTTCATCGTGGTCGCGCCGATGACGCTGATCTCGCCGCGCGCAAGCGCCGGCTTGAGCAGGTTGGCGGCGTCAAGGCCCGAACCCGCACGGCCGGCGCCCACGATGGTGTGGATCTCGTCGATGAAGAGGATCACGTCCTTCGCAGCGCGCAGTTCGTCGAGCAGTTCCTTCATCCTCTTCTCGAATTCGCCCCGATACTCGGTTCCCGCGAGGAGCGCACCCACGTTCAGCTCGATGATTCTCTTGCCGCCAAGGACCGCTGCGTCCTTCCCCGCGACGCCGCGGATGGCCACCGCTTCCACGATGGCGGTCTTCCCCACCCCGGCCTCGCCCACCAGAAGCGGGTTGCTCTTGGTCGAGCGCGCCAGGGTCTGAAGGACACCGAGGATCTCCTTTCGCCGTCCGATCACGGGACCGATCTCGCCGGCGCGGGCCTGGGCGGTGAGGTCGCGGCCGAAACGGGCGAGCGCGCCCTCGCGAGGCGGAGTCGGGAGCGGAGCCTGAGCCCGACGCGATCTCGACGCCGTCGATTCGCGGCGAGGGGCCACGCTCGCGATCGGCCGGGCCGCCGCGACCTCGGCTCGCTCGGCGACATCCGGACCAAGACCGTGAGCGACCAGAAGAGATGAGATCACGGGGTCCGGATCGCGGAGGAGGACGGCGAGGAGATGAAGGGAGTTGAGCGGGCCGTCCGCGGCCAAGGTTTCGGCGCGGGCGAAGGCCGCCTTCGACGCGGCGCTGCGGGACATCAGACCTTTGGCGCGCGGGGGTTTCCGCTTGACCCGGCTCCGCAGATCCCGTCTCAGGGTCCGGGTCGAGACGCCCGCCGACTCGAAAAGACCACTGATCGCAGCCTGCTCGCCGCCCACGCGGACCATCTGCCCCGTGTCGAGACCGAGATCCTTGAGAACGCGCGGATTGGCCTTGTCGAGACTGAGCAAGCCCATGAGGAGATGGGCGCACTCGATCTTCGCGTAGCCCGCGGCTCCCGCTTCGGTTGCGGCGATTCTCCAGGCCACCGCGAGGCCGGGCGTGGGTTCACTCATGCCTTCAACTCCTGCATACGCTTGCGCGCCTCCTGGACGAGACCGGCGAGATTGGGCGGGGCGAGGGCGAGGAACTGCTGCAGCGATTTGAGCGCTGCTTCCTTCCGCCCCAGATCGGCTTCGCGCATGCCCTTGTGGAACTTCCCGAGACTGAAACGCGGATCGATGGCGAGGGATTTGTCGTGCACGGCGAGCGCCTCTTCGATCCGGCCGAGCTTCGCGAGACAGACGCCCTTCCCGTCCCAGGTGAGCACGTTCTGACCCGCGAGTTCGACCGCCTTGTCCCACGCGGGCAGCGACTGTTCGGGCGCGTTCAGGAGATCCAGAGAGGACGCGAGGCGGATCCACGCGGGAGGAAAGCCGGGTTGGAGTTCTGTCGCTTTCTTCGCATGGGCCGCGGCCTCGGCGAGGCGCCGAAGCCCGAAGAGCGCGTCGGCCTTCGCGAGCCAGCCGTGATGCTTCTTCGGATCGCTCACGATCGCCTGATCGGCCCACTCGAGCGCCTTGGAGAAAAGCCCCTGATTCCGCGCCATCTCGGCGCGCTTGATGCAGTCGTCGAACGAGGCCATGGGCACGACCGCGGGGACCATCGCCTCGGGAAGAACCGTCCCGCCGATCGCCGGGGCGGCCGGGGTCGGGATCGGCGTTGCGCGCGCGGAGGCAATGGGCGCCCCGCCCGCCCGCCCGGCCACCGGGGCCAGAAGCTGTTCGACCTTGCGTTTCCGGGCCTCGTACCGAAGCCGCATCCCGGGCTTCGCCCCCCCGCGGAAACGCCCGTAA
>CAZBTT010000283.1:2857-6489 GCA_964494295.1 uncultured Acidobacteriota bacterium | reverse complement strand
CCCTTCTTCGAATAGAAAGCGCCGGTGAAAGCGCCCTTGACGTGACCGAAGAGGTTGGATTCGAGCAGTTCGTGGGGAAGCGAGCCGGAGTTCACCACGATGAAGGGCCGGTCGGCGCGCGGCGAGGACACATGAAGGGCTTTCGCCACCAGCTCCTTGCCCGTGCCGCTCTCACCGTTGATCAACACGGTGGTGCGCGCGGGCCCCGCCTGTTGGATCAGCGCGTAGACCTGCTCCATCCGCGGGCTCTTGCCCACGAGTCCCAGGAAGTTCCCCTGGGGCCGGATCGCGAGTTTGAGCGACCGGTTTTCGTCGACGAGGTCCGTCTGCTGGAGAGCCTTCTGGAGGAGGATCAGAAGCTCCTCGTGTTTGAACGGCTTGGTCAGGTAGTCGAAAGCGCCCTTCTTCATGGCCGAGATGGCGGTCTCGATCGAAGCCTGCGCGGTCAGCATGATCACGGTCAGATCCGCGTCCATCTTCTTGAGCTCGTCGAGGACCTCGAGCCCGGACATCCCGGGGAGCATCAGGTCGAGGATGACCGCGTCAACCGGGGCCTCTTTCACTTCGGCGATCGCATCGGGGCCAGTGGCCGCGAAACGCACCGCGTAGCCCTCGCCGCCGAGCACGCTGCCCAGCACGTCACGCATGACCTCTTCGTCGTCGACGACCAGGATTTTCGGAAGCGCCATGGGGTCGGAGCCTAACGGCAGAGGGCTTATTGAGCCTTGGCCATCGCGGCCCGGCGCTCGATGGGCAGACGCACCTCGAAGCGCGACCCCTGGCCCCGCGCACTCGTGGCGCGGATCGAACCGCCGTGTTCCTGCACGATCCCGTAGGAAATCGCCAGGCCGAGGCCGGTGCCCTTGCCGACGTCCTTGGTCGTGAAGAACGGATCGAAGATGCGGGGCAGATCGGCTTCGGGGATGCCCTCCCCGGTGTCGTTCACCTCGACCACGACCTCGCGGCCGTCGACGAACGTCTTGAGGGTGAGCCAGCCGCCGCTCGGCATGGCGTCACGCGCGTTCAGGATCAGGTTGAAGAGCACCTGCTGGATCCGGTTCTCGCTGCCGAGGACGGTGGGGAGGTCGGCCTTCAGTTCCTTCACCACGCGCACCTTCGCGCGCTCGAGCTGGTGTTCGACCAGGGAGAGAACGTCCGCTACGACCTTCGAGATATCGAGCGATACGTCGTCGCTCTCGCCCGCGCGGGCGAAGTTGAGCAGGTTGCTCACGATCTTGGCGCCGCGGAAGGTCTGCTTCTCGATCTTGTCCAGCCATTCGATGCGCGCGTCCTTGGGATCCATCTGCGAGCGCAGGAGCTGGGTGTAGGACGAAATGCCGGTGAGGGGCGTGTTGACTTCGTGGGCCACGCCCGCGGCGAGCAGGCCCACCGCGACCATCTTCTCCGTCTGTTGGACCTGGCGCTCGAGGGCCACCCGATCCGTGACGTCGTGGAAGATGAGCACGGCGCGCGGACTCGACCCGCCGCTGTCCGCGAGCGAGGAATCGAAGGGCGCCGCGTTCACGTTGACGGTGATGGCCCGCCCGCTCTGCAGACGGATCGTCACCTTGTAGAGATGGTCCCCTTCTCCCGACGCGGAGGAGGAACCCGCGGCGGGAAGGATCGCCTGCAGCACGGTGGCGGCCTCCGCCGACAACGCCTCTTCGAGGGTGCGGCCGATGGCGGCGTCGCGCGGCACGCCCGCGAGACGCTCCATCCCGCGGTTCCAGCGCTCGATCCGGCCCGAGGCGCCGATGACCACGACGCCCGCTTCCATGCTCTCGACGATGTTGGAGTGATAGTCGGTGAGGCGGGTGAGTTCGCGAGCCTTGTCTTCAAGACGCTCGTACAGCCGGCCGTTCAGGATCGCGGTGGCGGCGACCACACACAGGGAACGGACGAGCTCGGCCTCGTCCTCGTCCATCGTCTCCGACGCGATCGGGTCTCCGAGGGCGAGGACCGCGACCACTTCGCCGCGGGCCACGAGAGGGAAGTAGTGGGCGAAGAGGTCCGTGCCTGAATCCTCGCTGGTCACCGGACCCAGCGCCGAGTCGGAGACATCGCCCCGGAACGCGCGCTGCACCGAGGCCTCGGCTTCGACGGTGGGAGTACCGGTGAGCCCGAAGTGGCGGACGGTTTCGAACCGGGAGGCGTTGCGCGCGAAGAGCGCCCCGCGCGTGACGCCCAGGGCCTGCTGAACGCCGGTGAGCAGGCGCTCCGCGAGACGGTCGCGGTCGAGTTCGGTCGAGAGTTCAGGCGAGAGACGAAGCAGGGTCTGCCGCGAGTCGTATCGGTCCTTGAGGGCCAGACGATCGACCGCGGTCTGAATCCGGTTCTTGAGGGGGATGAAGAGAAGGGCCACGAGACAGATCACGAGGATCAAGGGCGCGGTGTCGGTGCGATTGACGTCTCCGAGCAGGCCCAGGACGAGCAGGCACACCCCGAACACCGTGGTGACCGCGATGAGCGAGACGAGCAGCCGCCGGAAGAGGAAGCCGATGTCGACGATCCGGTTCTGGATGATCGCGTAGGCGAGCGAGAGGGGAAGCAGGGCGAGGGGAATCGCGCCGAAGAGCTGGGGCACCGTGCTGCCTGCGCGGCCAAGGGCGAAGGGAACCGCGTAGAAGGCGAGGAAAGGGCCGATGCCCGCGGCGGTTCCAAGAGCGAGGGAACGCAGCCGACGGCGCTCCAGGCCGGCGCGCGCGCGCGACGAGGCTTTCCAGAGAACCACGAAGCCCGCCATGAAGAAGAGGCTGAAGTACATCGGCCCGAGCCGGTCGGTCCAGCCGAACACCGTCTCCGCCAGGGGGATCGATCCGAGGCCGACCAGGCCGAATAACTCCAGGGCCATGAATGCGAGGGCCACGCCGTAAACCCGCCGCGTGCGCGACCGCGTGTTCGTCTTCGAGAGCTTGAGGCAGAAGTGGAGATAACACGGGGGCAGAAGGGCGATGCCCACCGAGTCGACGATGAGCAGGCCCCAGTCCACCGCGTCGAGCCGCCCCGAGTCCGAGACGCCGTAGACAATGAAGAAGAGCGCGCACAATGCGGCGAAGTGCAGGCGCAACGGCTCGCCGGGACGCCGCATGGCCACGAGAGTTCCGAGGCCCAGGCAGAAGAAGCCCATGAGCGACAAGTAGGTGAAGAGCCGTCGGTCGCCCGCGGGCAGAGTGATGGGCTGAAGGTGGTGGCTTGTCTGAACGCCGCCACGTTCCACGCGATATTCGACCTCCGGACCGAAGGCCACCGAACGTGTCAGTTCGAGCGCCACGTCCTCGACCGAGGAGACGCGGTGGTCGGCCACCGCCACGAGCCGGTCGCCCGGGAGAATGCCCGCGAGGGCGGCTGGCGATTCGCCGACGACGGTTTCGGCCACGACCGAACCGCCGATCGCGCGCCAGGAACCGCCCGGCGCGACCCGTCCGGGTGAGGTTGTCCCCAGCCCTGGGGACAACGGTTCGTCGCCCGCGGGACGCGGATCGGACATCGCGCGGGAGGCGCTGCGGGCAGCCCGGGAGTCCTCGGCGGCCAAGGCCGCGCAGCGTTCCGCGGAGACCCGGGGCGCGCGGCAGAGCGGCCGCAGCGGGCGCAGGCGCCGGTGGTCGGGATCGGGTCCGGACGACCGCGATCCG
>CAZBTT010000283.1:0-2847 GCA_964494295.1 uncultured Acidobacteriota bacterium | reverse complement strand
CGACCGTCTGGGCCACGACCGAACCGCCGATGGCGCGCCAGGACACGCCGTCCTCGCGCCACTTCGGCCCCAGCCGTTCGACGAGGCTCAGGACACCGAGCGAGGCGAGGATCGCCGCGGCCAGGAAGATCCGATGACGCCTCGACACCCGGCGGGACAAGCGCCTCCGCAGCGTGGTCAGGCTTTCAGGGGGCAGGGTGAACACGTTGGCTGTGCTCTTTGGCGGCCTAGAACTTCACCCGAATGCCGCCGGTGATTCGGCGGGGCGGAGCGCTCACCGCGAACTCGTCGATGCTGCGCCGCTCGATGTCGTCGTAATAAAGGTTGCGCAGGCTGACCAGGAGGGCCATGTCCGCCCCGATGAATTCGGGCACGAAGGGAACGTCCTGCCGCAATTCGACGAAGTAACGCTGGGCCCGCTCGCGAGGCCGAGCCGGTCCATCGTAGTTCGCCACCGAAGCACCCTCGTGGAAACGGTGGAAGACCGCGATGCCCGTCCCCGAACTCCGCAGGTAGGCGTCGATACGGGTCGTGAACTGATGGAAGTCACGGGCCCGGTTCGGGCCGGTGGCGCTGAAGCGGCCATAGCCGTATTCGACTCCGGCCTGCGCCTGGCCCCTCGCGAAGGTCTTCTCCGCCATGAGCGAACCCACCTGCACTCGATTGCGGCTCCCGTTCTCGACCCAGGGCGCGCCGATCGCGCGGGAGGGAAGAAGCAGCAGGGCGTGGGTCACGGTCTGATCGAGGACGCGCGCCTCGAGCCGAGCCCCCGGGTCGCGATAACCGACGGCCACCGCGCGATTCCATGTGCGCTGCGGTTCGAAGCCCACCGCGAAGCGAGGCAGGCCTTCGGAGAGGGCGATGAGGTCGCTCTCGCTCGTGACCACTTCAAGGCCGGGGAAAAGAGTGTCGCCGGAGAAGTCGAAGCGGACGTAGGACCGGGCGTCCTCGCGATCGCCGTAAGGTTCTTCGATGAGGAAGGAGAACTCCGGGTCGATCGATCGAGCCGACGAACCGAGGAAGGGGGCATCCACGAACCGCCCGCCCGCGCGCGTGGTGAGGTTGTCGAACAGCTTCATCGCGTGCACGACCCGGAAGGCGCCCACCGAACGCCGATCGACCTCGGCGCCAAGGGGCACGGTGGCGGCGTTGAAGCGGGTTCCGTAGACCGCGCCCACTTCGATCGTGTTCCTCGATCCGGCGGTGAGTTCGAACTCCGCTCCGGCGCGCCAGGTTGTCGCGGCACTCTCGGCCGCGAGGCCGGTGAGCGCGAACGCCAGATCCTCGGTCAGGTAACCCGAGACGCGGACCAGACCCGCGCCGTTCGGCATCGAACGGTCGGCCTCCTGCGCCTGTGCGCCGGCGGGAAGGGTGAGGAGTTCCACGCGGCCGGAAAGTCCGGAGAGTTCGAGGCCGCTGGAGATCGAATCGGAGACTCTCGCCAGTTGGGCCGCCGCATCCCGCTCATTGAGCACCGACTTGCGGCGCTGACGCAGGAGGACCTCGCGACGTCGCGCCGCGGCCGAGACATCGGTGCTGACTTCGGCCGGCTCGGCCTCGATTTCCGGGACGTCTTGAGCGGCTTCGAGCGCGGTGAGCGTCTGAAGCGCCAAGTCCTGGGTGGCCACGCGCCATGCCGCGCGAAGGGGAGAGAGGGGAGAGAGGAAAAGGAGTCGGGTGCTGCCGTTGGCGTTTCCGAAGAAAGACGACGGAAGAGCGGGAGCGAAGCCCGCGAGCACGGGGGCGGCTTTGGATGCGGTCGCGGGTGCGGTGGCGATCAGAGCGGGGCGAGACCAGGCCGACGCGGCTGCGGTGCCGAGCAGTACCGGCGCGGGCTTGTCGTCCCCGCTCAGAGCGGCGTGCGCGTACCCGGCCGATGCGACAACGATGGCGACGGAACGAAACCTGAAAATCATCGATCACCCTCCCATTTGCAGGGAAGAATCCGAAAAAGCTCAACGACCCCCCGGGGCCCCTTGGGAGAGCCCGGTCCATGGGCTTAAACGTAGCACGACCGGGCGGCTAACGTCTTTTCGCCAGAGGGAATAATGTTCCCTCGAATGGACGCCCCTCCCCCCCCTCCCCCCCCGGCGTCGGAGGGCCGCTCGTCGAGGGCGTCAACATGGTTTGGCCCCGCGGCCGTCGCGTTGCTTTTGCTGCTGGCGGGAGGGGGAGCCGCGGCCGATCCTTCGGGCGTCCGATTCGGGATGCCGACTTTCGCCGTCGTCGCCCTATCCGCCCTGGCCGCCGCGATCGTGCGCGCGTCGGGTGTCCACGGCGTCGGCTGGTTCGTGCTGCCGGCCTTCGCGGCCCTCCTCGCGGTCTTTCTCCCTGCGAGCGCATCGACCCTGCTGGTTTTCTCGGGAGCGCCTCTTTACGCCTTCGTGCTCGCGGCGATTGTCCTCGCCATCGCGGCTCTGGGCCGGAGGCCGCCACGCTCTTTGCTCCTGCCCGCGTCCTTCGCGATCTACGCGGCCGTCGCGTATCAGTCGCAGACGAGGGTCGGGCCCGACGGCGACGAACCCCAGTATCTGATGGTCGCGGAGAGCCTCCTTCGCGATCACGACCTCGCGCTGGACCAGGACTTCAAGGAGGCGAGATACAGCGCGTTCTTCTCGAGGCCGCTCGATCCCCACTTCCGGATCCGGGGTCCCGAGGGTCAGATCTACTCGCTTCACGCGGTTGGGCTTTCGCTCTTGATCCTGCCCGCCTACGCGCTCGGCGGTTATGCCGGCGCATCCTTCTTCATGGCGCTTCTCGCCGCTTTCCTGATCCGCGAAGTGCGCGGGCTGGTGCGGGAACTCACCGGCGACGATGCCCTCGCCGAGGGGACGGCCTGGATCGTGG
>CAZBTT010000282.1:0-6501 GCA_964494295.1 uncultured Acidobacteriota bacterium | reverse complement strand
TCGCTGGCGGGCTCGTGGCCTTCGCCGGGCTAGCGAAGCATCACCCGGACGACGTCGTGGCCGTCGGTGAAGCAGTAGGCCTCGACGACCATCTCGTCGCCGACGACCCGCTTGGCGGCGAACCGGCCGCCGTCGATCGACGGCCGGACGGCATCGATCACTGCGCGAACGCGGCCGTCGGAGCGCGCGACGCGGCTCATGCGGCGGGGCGCGCCACGCGGCTCATGCGGCTCGCGGTAGGGCAGGGGGTAACTCCGGTGATGGTTGGCGCGGTCGTTGGCCTCGGCGGGGCTTTCGCCGGGGCGGGGGTCGTGCAACATCTGCTATTCGATGTCACCCCCCGAGTTCCCTGGCCCTACGCCGCGGCCGGGGGACTCGTCCTGGTCGTCGCGATTCTTGCGTGCATCATCGCATCGCGAGGAGTCATCGACGTTGACCCGGCGACCGCGTTGAGAGCGGATTGACGCGCCTGAAAGCGGCCGCGCTCCGTCTACTTCTTCCGGCCGGCGATCGCGCCGGCAACGCCGCCCGCCACCAGGCCGCCGATCACCGTCATGTAGATCCAGATCGTCAGCTGGGGCAGGAGCCCGATGAGCACCCACTTGACGAAGGGTGAATAGGTGTCCGGGAAGCCGGGCGGCGGCACGTCGTAGTGCGTGCCCCAGTTCCCGAGGATCGCGACCAGCATCAGCAGGGCAACCGGGACGCGCGCCGCGAAGGCATAGGCGAGGAGCGTCTGCCACAGTGCCGGCCACAGACCCCTGGTCAGGAAGATGGCGGCGACCGAACCGAGGATGAAGGCGGCGAAGAGAGCGTTCTGCCCTCCGACCTGCCCGACACCGAATGATCCGAAGCCCACGACCAGCCCCACCAGAAAAGCGAGGCCCGAAGCCTTGAGCGGGCTCGAAGCAGCGTGACCCATCCGCGTCAGACGCCATCCGAACCACGCGCCGAAAACGAGGATCAGCCACGAAATACCGATCAGGGATCCGCCACCACCGGCGGCACGGCTGAAGAGGGCGGGCGACCAGTTCTGCAACTCGCCGACCAGGCGCAACACGGTGATCGCCAGAGTGATCAGCGACGGAATCAGGATCAGTTCCTTGATCGGAACACGAGCTTCATTCATAGCCCCTACCCCCTCATGTCTCTTTGGGCGCTTCGGTGATGACGGTGCGAATCCCGATGACCTGACCCTGGGCATCCTTGAGATGACGCTCAACCTGAAGGAGGGTGATCTCAGTCTCATCCGCCTTGCGGAATGAGCGGGTATTTGGAACCAGTACGGCGCCCGCGGTGAGTTTTCGGCTCGTGGCGCTCTCGGAAAGCCCCCTCATGACTACGTAGTCCAGGGGAGATCGCCCAACCATGTCTGCCGGGTTGTAGCCGAGGATCTTGCGATGCCCCGGGCTCACCCGGAGGAACTTCTTTTTCGTATCGATCTCATGAACGCTCAGCCCGGCCGGTGGTGAGTTGAAGACCTGATCCAGCGCGGCCGGACTCACCCGGGCCGCCCGCTCCAAGTCGTCCAGGAAACGATTCATCTCAGCGATCTTTGCGTCTTTGGGCGAGAGCGCCATGTACATCTCCTCTTGCGATCGGGGGAATGACTCAATCGTACTCCCGTCCGCTCAGCCCAAGGTTGACAGGCGCCACGCTAGACTCGCGGCTGCCGATGAGCCGCCTCGACTGCGCACTGCTCGCGACCTCGCTGCTCGCTCTGGTGGCGCGAGCCCTTGTCGACTCAGGCGCGCCAGGAGGCTGGTTCGACGCGGCGCTTCTGGTCGCCTTGCTTGGGGCTCTGGCCTCGGCGACGAGTCGAGGGCGCCGCTGGTGCGACGGCCCGCGGGCGTTGCTCATCGCCATGTTCCTGCTCGACGTGTCGTCGGTTTACAGCCGACTGGGTGGCGACGGTTACGAGTACTACGCGCTGCTGCGTTCTCCGCTCCTCGACTTCGACCTCGACTTCGCCAACGACTACGCCGGCCTCGGGGCGAAGCCGGTGGTCACGGAGGGTGTCGGTGTCACCAGCCGCGTGCTCGTGGGGCAGGCCATCGCGTGGTCACCGGCCTTCGTTGTGGCGCACCTCGTCGCCCTATTGCCCGGCGGGGCGCCGGCTGACGGCTTCTCGCAGCCCTATCAGTCCGCGGTGACTCTGGCGTCATTCGCTTGGGCCGCCGCCGGTTTGCTGCTCGTGGAACACCTGCTGCGGGCACGCCACGGCCGAGCGATCGCCGCGCTGGCGGTGGCCGGGCTGTGGTACGCAACACCGTTGCGCTTCTACGCGACCGCGAATGCCTCCATGTCGCACGCGACATCCGCCGGCATCGCCTGCCTGTTCGCGTGGCTGTGGCTGCGCGCGCGCGAGCAGTCCACTCCGGGCACCTACGTGGCGGTCGGGGCGGCCGGCGCGCTTCTCGCCTTGGTGCGGGCCCAGGATGCGGTATTGCTTGCGCTGCCTGCCCTCGACTTGCTGCTCCGCCGCCCGCCGGACTTTGTGCCAAGGGCCCTGCGCCTGCTGGCCGTACCCGTCGCCGCGGGAGCATTGCAGATAGGCATCTGGCTCACGATGTATGGGACGGCCTTCGCCGCGGTCACGGCGGACCAGAACTGGGTGACGACCGACGGCTCGCAGTGGGCGCAGGTGCTGCTCTCCCCGCGCCACGGCCTCTTCACGTGGCACCCGCTGCTGCTCGTGGCGACCCTCGGCTGGCTCACTCTGCTGCGGAGGGAGCGTTTGCTCGCTGGTCTGTGCTTCGTGGCCCTGGCCCTGTCCGCCTTCGTCAACGGCTTGCTGAGCGATTGGTGGGGGTCGGACGCATTCGGACAACGCCGGTTGCTGTGCCTCGTGCCGCTCTTCGGCCTGGGCCTCGGCGGCGCATTGAAAGCCCTCGTCGGCCGCCCCCTGCTGGCGCCCGCGCTCTTGCTGCTGGCACTGTCGGTGTGGAACGACCAACTCTCTTATATCTACAACTCGAGCATGGTCGCCAACAAGGACCAGGGCGTCACCCTCGACCGGCTGGCTCCGGTCCAGGTCGATGTCGCCTGGCGCACGATCGACAGTTGGAAACCGTGGCTGCCCAACGCGGTTTGGTTGTTCGCCTACGATCACCTCAAGGGTGTCTGGCTCGACGAGCGACCGTGGTCGCTGCGCGGTCGCCTCGATCTCGGCGGACGCGAGACGCCGGCGGTCGAGGCGGCGCTGGGCGAGGGCTGGTTCCCCAACGACGCCACGGCTGAGCCGGGCTTCCGAGTTTCGCGCGGCCGGCGTTCGCGTCTCGTTCTTCCCATCCGCCACGCCCGCGCCGCGACCCTGATCGTAGTGGCCCGCGCCGAGCCCACCCATCTCGTCACGCGGATGCGAGCGCGGCTGGGCGGACGCGAGTTGGGTGAGCAGGCGCTCAGCGCCGACTGGGCTGAGCTGCGCTTCGCCGTGCCGGCGGACGCGATCCTGCCGGGTTTCAACACCCTCGACCTGGTGTGGCTCGCCACCGCTCGAACCGACGTGCCCGGCTGGACCGGGCCCAACACCGCCGCCGCAGTGGACTCCGTACGTCTCGTGCGCGAGTGACTTGAGATTCGAAGGAACCGTAACGTCCCTCCGTTGCCGGGGCGTCCCTCCCGCGCCCGAACCCGAGCCCGAACCCCGTCCGTCCGCGGTTCATGACCAGGTCCGCGCGCGTTTCACTCTCGAGGCACGAACGGCTCAACGAAACCGATCCTCCAGCTTCGCAAGCATCATCGCCGAGCGAGTGAAGAGCGCACGCGCCAACGCGGGGACGCCTTCGATCCCGAGGGCTGACGCCAGGTCGAGAATCGCGACACACTCCATAGCACTACCGCGAGCGATCTCGTAGTGCCTCCGCTTGACGCCGCGGGACGCGGAGCCGAATCCCTCGGCGGTATTCAAAACGACTGACGACGAGGCACGGAGCAGCTGATCCCGAAGGTTCGCGCTGAGCACGGGAGCGATCGGCAAGACGGCGCGACAAGCGTCGAGCGAAACGCGATAGACGTCGAAGGTTTCGAGAGTGGTGACGGCAGCTCGAACCGGTTCAGGCGCGCGAGAAACAGCGGACTGAAGGGCGGGCGCGACGGATGCAGCGAAGACGGGGTTGGCATTCATGATGATCACCGATAGTTCCGAGCCGCGACCATCGCGGCCTCACCCGGACGGCCGCGATGGTTCGGAACCAGAAGATCCACCATGGCGCCAACCCCGCCGCAGCCTGCACCCGGCGTGACCGCCCGTCGGTCGTCGAACCTCCGCGCGACGTCTCCTAAACACCGAGCCCGACCCCCTCCGTTCGCGGTCCCAACATGCGGCATCGGCATTCGCGGATACACTCCGGCCATAACCCATGCGCTACGCGATCGTGATCGAGAAGGCTGAGGGCAATTTCTCGGCCTATGTTCCGGACCTCCCTGGATGTGTAGCCACCGGCCCGAGCGTCGAGGAAGTTGAGTCCCAGATTCGCGAGGCCATCGAGCTCCACCTTGCAGGCCTGCGTGAGGATGGCACTCCCATCCCCCCGCCTTCGAGCCGGGTCGAGTACGTCGAAGTCGCGGCGTAGTAGACCGCACGCCTGTTGAGGATCGCTTCGCTCCCGCGAAACGTCCGGTCGCTCGCGATGACGAGGTGGGCCTTACCGCAAGGCGATCGTGCTCGAAACCTTCCCGCCCTTCACGCTGTCGTAGGTCACGGTCATCGACCCCGTCCCCTTGACGATGTACTCGATGGCGCGCGTCGAGCGGCCAGGATGACCGTTGCGGATCACGATCCGCGAGAGCTGCTTCTGATCGATCAGCTGCGTGGCGCCCGGACGGAAGCGATCCCGCACCCAGCCCGCTGACAGCACCTCGACCCCGGGGCCGCTCACCGTCAGCAGGTCCGGACGCACCACGTTGTTCTCTGCCGCCTTGGCCATGATCGTCGGCGTCACCTTCGGATTCTTGAGCTCGAGGCGCACGCGGTAGACGTTCCCGCCAAGGGCTTCCACCGTCGACTCGCCCACCTTCATCTGAGGCATCTCGTCCGCCTGGTAGAGCGAGAACGCCATGTTGCGATGGCACAGCTCCTCGTTCATGAAGCGCGGGGGCACGCGACCTTGGGTCTTCTTGAAGCCCCCGAGTTCCACCTTCCCAAACTGCGGGTGGTCGAAGGCCGCCCATTCGACGTACTGATCGCCAAACTCCAGGAAGTCGTCGAAGTACAGGCCGCCCTGTCGTCCCGCGATCGGGCTGTCGGGATTCTTCTGCTGTTCCATCAGCGCGGGAGAGTTGAAGTACTGATCGCCGGCCCACAGCTCGTTCGAGAACGAGAGCATCCCGAGACCATCGTTCGTCCAGTCGATGAAACCGCCGTGAACCGTGTAGAGGCCGCTCCAGATCACGATGTAGCGGTAATACGGGAGCATGCGCTCGCCCTGTTTGCCAAGCTCGTCGTAGACGGCGACGTCCGCGCGGGGATACTCCCCCTGCCATTCAGCCCCCGGACCGCGGAGGATCATGCCGCCGCTGTTGTGGTACGACTGCACTCCCGCGATATTCGGGTGGGACATCAGGAAGTCGTTGATCGCGCGGGCTTCGGGGAGTTGGAACGGATAGTCCAAAGCGCCGTTCTGGACATACTCCGGCTGCCAGTTGGAGGCCCAGTTGCGGTTGCCGTCATAACCGCCGACCGGATCCTCATTCACACGACCGTCGCCATCGTTGTCGAGTCCCTCCTGGCCGAGAATGACCCAGTCGCCCACCTGGCCCGCGGGAACGGGCTCCATCAAGCGGTTGTCGCGCACGCTCAGCCGCATGTTGCCCTTGCCCGGAACGTACTTGCGGATCTGCTCGATGACGCCGTTGCCGTTGAGATCGTCGGCGTCGTCCTCATCGGCGACACCGTCGTTGTCGTCGTCCACCGGCACGTGTCCGGTTCGAGAACCGGCGCCCGTCCCCTTGAGGAAGTGATCGCGCCCATCAGGATTCACCGTGGGGACGATGTAGAAGACGCGCTCGTCGACGAGCTTCTTCACCTGGGGAATCCGGTCGTAGTGCTCCATCAGGTACCAGACCGTGTAGAGAGCCACTTCCGCGCCCTGGATCTCGTTGCCGTGAACGTTGGCCTCGATATACATGGCCGATTTGGCCATCTCCGCGCCGGTGTCAGGATTGTTGATGGTCATCAACATCATGTCGCGGCCCCCGTGGCTCTTTCCAAGCGACGAGTACTTCAGGAACTTCGGCCACGCCTTCTCGAGGCGGAGGAAATCGGACTTGATCTCCTCGGTGTCGTGCCAGCGGTTGAAGTCGAGACGCACCTTGAACTGCGGATCGGAGCCGCTGCGCGGGCTCCTGGCGGGGGGCTGGGACTGAGCAGATGCGGAAACACCCAGAGAAAGGACAGCGGCGGCGATGGTCAACAGGGATTTCATGGAAGGAGCTTTCACTGGGAGTCTCCGCGACGAACCGGACGACTCCCGTCCACCGGACGGGAATCCGTTGATGAAG
>CAZBTT010000281.1:0-6511 GCA_964494295.1 uncultured Acidobacteriota bacterium | reverse complement strand
AGACGCGATGGGAGACTTTCTCTCTTGATGCCACGACCTTCGTTCACCGCGCGGTCCGGTACCTTTCCTGGGCGCAGAAGGATCCGGACATCGAAGGAAACACGAATCTCTACATCGCGCGCATGGATTCGCCATGGTCGATCGCCGGCCCTCAGATCATGCTCTCGAAGCCCGATCTCGACTGGGAGCGAATCAAGTACAAGGTCAATGAGGGCCCCGCGGCGCTCATCCGGAACGGGCGCGTGTTCCTGACCTATTCCGCGAGCGCCACCGATGCGAGCTACAGCATGGGGATGTTGACCGCGGACGAGAACGCGGATCTGCTCGACCCCGCCTCGTGGCGGAAGTCGAAACTCCCGGTGTTCGCCACATGGAGCGTCACGAGTCAGTACGGTCCCGGGCACAACAGCTTCACCACCACGCCCGATGGCCGCGACGTGATGGTCTACCACGCGAGGAACTATCGCGACATCGAAGGTCCCGAACTCCGGAATCCCGATCGACACACGCGGGCTCAATACGTTTCATGGCGTCCCGACGACACGCCGGATTTCGGTGTCCCCGTCGCGGATGGCCCGCTGCCGCAGACGATGGCGCCGAGACCGCTCTTCCGCGATCCCATATTCGACGGCGCCGCTGATCCGAGTCTCGTGTGGAATCCCGAGCGGAAGGCCTGGTGGATGTTCTATACGAACCGCCGCGCGAACGCGCCCGGCCTCTCGGGCGTGGCGTGGGTCCATGGCACGCGGCTTGGAATCGCGGAGTCGCATGACCTTGGGACCACGTGGCGTTACGTCGGGACGGCGGAGATCGAGCTGCCCAAAGAGATCGGAGGCGACGCGCCGACGCACTGGGCGCCGGACGTGTTCACGGCGCCCGATGGTTCCCACCATATGTTCCTGACCGTCGTGCCGGGAATCTTCGAGAACTGGCAGCACCCGCGCCGGATCGTCCACCTCAAGAGCGCGGACCTGCGAACCTGGACGACGCCACGCGCGTTGACCCTCGCGTCGGACCGCGTGATCGACGCCGCGGTGATCCGTCTGCCCGATGGCGCCTTCCGGATGTTCTACAACAATGAACGCGACCGGAAGTCGATCTACTTCGCCGACTCGTCGGATCTCCTCGCATGGACGGATCGCGGCAAGGCGGTGGGCGACCAGGGGGGTGAGGGCCCGAAGGTATTCCGCTGGCGCGAGGCCTACTGGATGATCACCGATGTCTGGCAGGGCCTTGCCGTCTACCGTTCAGTCGATGCTATGAACTGGACGCGTCAGGATGGCCCGAATCTCCTGGCTTTGCCCGGCCGGGGAGTGGACGACGGCGTGAAGGGCGGTCATCCCGATGTGGTGATGAGCGGCGACCGGGCGTTCCTCTTCTACTTCACTCATCCGGGCCGGACCGATCCGTCGAGCCGGGCCGATGGCTACGAACAGCGGCGAAGCTCGATTCAGGTGGTCGAGTTGTTTGAGAGGGACGGGCGATTGCACTGCGACCGCGACGCGCCGGTTTACGTCCGCCTCGAACCGCCGGTGACCAGCAGCCCGTGGTGAGAGTCTGCCGGCATTCGACGAACGCTGCGTCCCGCCTGGACTTCTTCGCTCAGGAGCCCGAATTTTCCCGATATTCGGGCCCTTCGGCTCATCGCCAGCCGGGCGCATCGCTCGTCTCGGTGCTGCGGCACACTTTCACCAAGGACTGCTAAGTAGCGCGGCCGTAGATGGCGGCGAGCACGCGCTGAACCTCGAGGCCGGTCCCGCCGGTGACCGCGGGGTCACGACTCTCGCGGACGGCGGCCACGAAGTCGTCGACCAGGGGCTGGTGGAGATTTTGGTGTGGCGGGTGATGCTCAACGCGCGAGCCCTGGGACGTGAGAATCCGCAGGGCGCCCTCATTGAGGACGGGAACCTGGAGCGAGCCGCGGGTTCCGATGATCTCGAGGGTGTCACGGCGTTCGAGCGCGGCGTGGCTCACCGTGATCGTCGCGTGAGCGCCGCTTTCGAAAGCGAGGTGAGCGACGCACGTGTCCTCGACGTCCCGGTCTTTGAAGCGGACGTTTGAAAGGAAACCGCAGCTCGACTTCACCGGGCCTAGCAGGTTCATGTGGACCTCGATCCGGTGGCAACCGAAGTCAGCCATGGGCCCGCCTCCCGAGGACGCCTGGCGAAGCAGCCAGGCGCGCGGATGGTCCGGCGGTGGGTTGAAGGTCTCGAAGGCCTGGGCGGTCGCGAATACCGGGTCGCCGACTTCTCCCGAAGCGAGGATCTCGCGCATCCTTGTGATCACTGGATAGTGATGGCGGTAATAGGCCACGCCGAGGCGCACGTCGTTCTGCCGCGCGGCCGCGATCATCTTCGAGCAGCCAAGGACGTCGATGGCCATCGGCTTCTCGCAGAGGACGTGTTTGCCGGCTTCAGCCGCGGCCACCGCCTGTTCGGCGTGAAGCGCCACCGGCGTCGCGAGGTAGACCGCGTCGACCTCGTCATCCCGAAGGAGTTCGCGCCAGTCGGCATGGGATCGGCGCGCGCCGTGATCCCTCGCGAACTGTGCCGCGAGTTCCGCTCGCGCCCGCGCCACCGACACCAGCGCGCAGCCGGGCGAATCGCGGAGCGCCGTGGCAACTCTCTTGGCCGCGATACTCCCGCAGCCAATGAGGCCCCAGCCCAGGGGGCGGCTCGCGGTTGCAGTCACCGGCCGACCGCCCTCCGTTTGTCGGCAGGGCCCAGATAGCCGGGCGGCGTACGACCCACGGGGCCGATCACGATCCGGTCGAGGACAACGCCCGGGTCGACGCCAAAGATGCGAAGGGTGTGCGAGCCCGGAGTTGGCACGGTGATCGTGGTGGTGGCCGCTCTCGTGGCGTTGAGAACACCTTGGGCCCAATCGGGGCCGCCGTCGTTAACGTCGAGGGCCACTACGTGGGGCGCGGCGTCATCGAGCGCGATCGCGAAGCGGAGCGACGGCCCGGTGATGGGATGAGTCGGGACGAGGTTGACCGTTACCGAGAACTCACCGGCCGTTGGGATGGTCAACGCGTAGTCGAGCCTCGGCGCCTCGCCTTTGAGCCGGTCGACGTCCATCGATGGCGCGGTGGTCGGGAACAGGGTCACGGAGTCTCCGGTTCGGCCGAGGCCGGGCACCACCTCCCAGGCGACGCCCGGTCGATTCGCCCGGCTTGTGAAGCGTTCGGCTTCGATAGCGATGAAGGCGCCGGCGCTCGCGGTGGGCACCGGCGATGGGGGATACGCGGGTGGGGTCCATGGGGCGATCCGCATCGAGCGCCATTGTGCGTCGGCGGGTTCGAGCGACATCACGCCACGCCATTTGCCGCCGGCCACACGTTCGTTGAAGTCTTCGGTCAGTTGCCGCAGGAGCGCGTCCAGCGCGCGCGCGGCCTCGGTCTTACCGGCTTCACCGAGAATGAAACGGCCATTCGCGAGCATGGATCCTTCGACCGGGTAGCCAACGAGTTGGAAAAAGGCGTCGCGCTTCTCTGCCCGGATCCTCTTGCGCACCGCCGCCATCCGTTGCTGGAGATCCGCGAAAGACGCCATCCGAGCCGCGGACTCCTCTGCAGTCAGCGGGCTCGCGTGTGGCGACTCGCGGGGCAGCCACCACTGCAGGTGTTCGGGCCGGCGCTGGTAGTTGAGCTGGTAGTAGTCGCGCTGGATTGCGGCGATGTCCTTCGCAACGCTTTGACCGAACTCCCGCGTCGCCCACTCGACGAGGAAGTCGGGCAGGTTCTCTCGCCGCCAGCGCTTGACGTCCCACGCCATCTGAAGAAAGAACTCGGTCCCGATCTCGGCGGGCTTGAGGTCGCCGACGTTGGCGATCCAGATCCGTTCCGCACCGTGGTCGAAGGCCCGAGTCATCTCCGACCAGATCAACGCAGGCGGCGTCGTGGAGAGCCACAGGTACGACATCGGCGCGCCGAGGTAGGAGAGGTGGTAGTAAACGCCGAAGCCGCCCGATCGCTTTCGCTCCTCGGCGTTTGCGTAATTGCGGATGTAGCCGTGATTGTCGTCGGGCCAGACGATGGTGACGTCGTCCGGCACCTTGAGCCCCTGGCGGTAGAGAGACAACACTTCCTTGTACGCGCAGAACATCTGGGGAACTCGCTCGACTTCGGGCCGCACGTGTCGCGTCAGCATCGCGCGCTGGTCGGTGAAGATCTCCTCCAATATCCGAATCCGGTCGGGGTCGGTGCGTGGGCCCTGCATGTTCGAGTCATGGATGCCGCGCATCCCGAGGGTGTAGATGTTCTCGAACGAGCCGTTCTCCCTGACCCGCTCCTCCCAGTACGCGCGGACGCCATCGCGGTTGGTTACGTAGTTGTAGGACTCGGGCGGGGCCTTCCATTCGCCGACATTGTTCCGAAGCATCGGCTCGGCGTGGGACGACCCCATCACGATCGCGTAGTCATTAGCGACGCGCTTGTTCTCCGGGAAGGCATTGAACGGGTTCGTGGTTGCATGCATGGCGGGCCAGACCGTGTTGGCCTTGAGTCGCAGCATCAATTCGAACAATCGGGCGTAGGTCTTCGGCCCGATATCCCCGGTTTCGGGCTCGAACGTCTTCGCGGCCCAGGGCTGCAGGCCCCAGTCTTCGTCATTGAGAAATATCCCCCGATACTTCACGGAAGGCGGTCCGAATCGGCGCGTGCCCCGGGCGACGAAAAGCGTGGATCGCTTCGCGGGGGTCACATCGGCCCACCAATGCCAGGGGGAAACGCCGATTGCCTGAGACAGTTCGTACACCCCGAAAGCCGTGCCGCGACGGTCGCTTCCGGCGATGACCAGCGCGCGCGTCGCTCCGGGGAAGGGTTTGTCGACGGTAGCGATCAGGAAACTCTCCCAGGTCCCGCGCAAGGCGGAAGCATCGAGCGTGCCCGCCGAGACAAGCGCGTCGATGACGGGGCTCTTACCAACGGTTCCGATGATCACCGCTGTAGAAGACGCGGCATCGAGGCTGGCCCGCAGCACCGGCGTGCGGCCGGTGACTCGCGCGATATCGGAGGCGAGATCGGCGGCGGCGAGTGAGACCACCTTGTGATCGCCGAGACTCACGATCAGATTGGCGGCGCCTGCTTTGTCGACGAGAGGGAAATCGCCGCGCTGGGAGGTGCTCCGCACCCAGGCGCCCGGAAGGTCCTGAGCGGACAGGGTGCTTCCGATTGAGACAAGCAGTGTCGCGCGGAGGAGTGCCTTCATACGATCAGAGCGAGCAGGCTAATCGCACTTGCATCTCGATCGGTCGCCAGTTCTGGCGACGCACGCGAAAAATACCGCGTGTGATAATCGCGAACACCCTGTGCGGCCTCGTCGGGGCAACATCGGCAAGGAAGCGGCGCGAAGAATGACCCAGCTCAACCGAATCATCGTCGCCATCGCCGCCTCGCTGAGCATGGCCCAGGTCCAACCCGCTCGCCCATCCCTCGGTCCGCAGGCACTCACCGTCGAGGATCGCGCTGAGCCCATCGGGGTAGGCGATCCGACTCCCGAGTTCGGATGGCAGACGATGACGGGCAAGGGCTTCGTCCAGAGCGCCTTTCAGATCCAGGTGGCCTCGACCGCCTCCGCCCTTGCCGCCGGACGGGCGGATCGGTGGGATTCGGGAAGGGTCATCGGCTCGACCAGCGGCTACGTCTCGTACGCCGGCGAGGCGCTGCGCTCACGCGAGGCGGCCTTCTGGCGTGTTCGGGTGTGGGATGCGGGGGGACGGCCGAGCGCCTGGTCCAAGGCCGCGCGTTTCGAGACGGGACTCCTCGGGACCGAGGATTGGGCGGGCGCACACTGGATGTGGGGCGACGCGCCCGCGGACCGGGAGGCTCACTTCTACTTCCGCCGCGCCATCAACCTGAAGGACGGCTCGGTGATGCGCGCGCGCGCCTATGTGACGGCGAGTCACCTGTACGAGCTGTTCGTCGATGAAGCGCGGGTCGGGAAGGGCCCCGCCTTTGCGTATCCCGACTATCAGCTGTACCAAACGATCGACCTCACCGAATCGCTCCGAAAGCCCGGATCGCACGTCATCGGCCTCACTGCGCGGTGGTTTGGTTCGGGCCAGGGTCGGCCGGAGGCGCGGGGCGGCGTCTTGCTGAAGATCGTGGTCGACTTTGTCGATGGCACGCAAGCGGTTTTCGGCAGCGGGCCGGACTGGAAAGCGCGCAAGGCGGAGTGGCGTGTGCCCGACGCGAAGGTGTCGGCCCGGAACTTCCGCAACGGCGAAGGGATTCCCGTCGAGAACATCGATGCGCGCGAGAGGCCGGTCGGATGGATGGAAGGCGGCTTCGACGATTCCGCATGGGGAACGCCCCTGGTCCTCGGCCCGCATCCAACCGCTCCCTGGACCGGCGCCCTCATCGCCCAGGAGACTTCGATCGACGAACACGAAATCGCTCCCGTTTTCATGCGCGAGATGACGCCGATCCGGTTCGTTGCGGACTTCGGCAAGGTCTACGCCGGTCGCCCGGTGGTGACGTTTGAAGACGGGCGGGCCGGGTCGGCGGTGA
>CAZBTT010000280.1:0-6517 GCA_964494295.1 uncultured Acidobacteriota bacterium | reverse complement strand
TGCCGCGGAACTGACGAAAGACGAAGACACCGTACCCGATGGACAGGATCATGGCGGCCGGCCACCAGATGATCGCAAGGCCAAGGCCGCGTCCGGAAACCGCGCCTTGGTGAGCGGTGAGGGAGTGCGCAGGATCGAACGTCGAGTGCAGCATGACCGGAAACACACTCGCCGCAGCCGCGCCGAGAAGGCCCAGGATAAATGCGCAGCCGCCGGCAAACGCCATCAGTTCGCGACCCCTCCGCTGTCCGACCACCACCGCCAGAGAACCCGCGATGGCGAGAGCCACCGCCAGCCAGGCCAGGGGCCGGCTCATCATCTCGGTGAAAAGCTCCGGACGCACGACCGCGGTGGCTGCCGTGATCGCAGGCATGAGGATGAAGACGGCCAGCCACAACCGGCGCGCAAGGAGAACGGCACGACCATGGAGCAGGCCCTCGGTTCTCCACACCAGATACGAAGCGCCGTGGGCGGCGAGGCAGACTACGGTGAAAACCGCGACCGAGATGGTGTACCAGTCGAGGATGCCCACTTCGCCCCGCGGCCTGAAGTCGGTGAAGAAGGCGAGACTGAACTTGCCCGTTGGCCCAAGCGGCAGACCGCGCAGGAGATTGCCAAGTGCGGCTCCGAGGAGCACGGCAATGAGCACGTTCATCACCGAGAAGGCGAAGTCCCAGAAGGTGCGCCACATCGAATCGTCGAGGTGTCCGCCAAATTCGAGGGCGATGCCCCGTCCGATCAGACACCAGAGCAGAACGAAGACGGCGAGATAGAAGCCCGGCAGCGCCACCGCGAGCACGGTGGGGAAAGCGACAAAGAGGACACCGCCCGCCCCCACCAGCCAGACCTCGTGCCAGGTCCAGAGCGGGCCGATGGCTCCGATGAGCTGGCGTCGTTCGGCCGGAGTGGGCGCCACTATGTACTGCACGATGCCGGAGCCGATGTTCCAGCCATCCATCACGGCGTAAGCCGCGAGCATGAGGGTGAAGATGGTGAACCAGACTTCAACCATTCACCACCTCCGGGTAGAGGCTCTTTGGCTCGTGACCTGCGGGTCCGTGAAGGATCTCGCGGCCGATCATGAAGAGGTAGAGCAGCCCCAGTGCGGCATAGAGCCCGGCGAAACCGATCAAGGTGAAGAGGGCGTCACCCTGACTTACCACGTCGCTGTAACCGGCGGAGGTCTTGAACAGGCCCCAGATGAGCCACGGCTGACGGCCGAGCTCCGCGGTCATCCATCCCGCGGTGTTGGCGATATAGGGAAACGGGAGCGCGAGCATGAGCGCCCACAGCAGGAGCTTCGTCTCCATGAGCTTCCCGCGCAGGCGTTGCAGGTTGGCAAGGGCCATCAAGCCGATGAAGATCGTGCCCAGTCCGGCCATCACATGGAATGAGTAGTAGAGCAGCTCGATGTTCGTGGGCCATTGGTCCTCGGGAAAATCGTTCAAGCCCTGCACATTGCTGTGGAACGTGCCGAAGGCGAGAAAGCTCAACACCCAGGGCACGGCAATGGGATTATCGAGACGCCTCATCTTCACGTTGGGCTGGCCGATGAGGTTCAGTTGCGCGCGCGGTCCGCTTTCGAAACGCCCTTCCATCGCGGCGAGAGCGACTGGTTTGTGTTCGGCCACGTACTTGGCCTGAATGTCGCCGGTGGGAAAAGCCACGAGCACCGCCGCGATGAGGCCCATGGCCGTGCCCCATTCGACGTAGACCCTCGCCTGCTCCTTGTGCTCACCCCGAAGCGCATAGAAAGCGCCCACCGCGGTCACCACGAAGGCGCCGGTCACGAGGGCCGCGGCCTGGTTGTGCGCGAACATCACGAAGGCCCAGGGATTGAGCAGGTACGCGGCCATGTCGCCGATGATCAGTGTGCCCTGCGGCGTGACCTCGTAGCCGGTCGGATGCTGCATGAACGAGTTGGTCACCAGGATGAAATAGGCGGAAAGCCACGCGCCGAGCGCGGTGAGGCAGGTCGCGATGAAGTGCTTCTTCGGACCCAGACGACGCTCGCCCCACACCATCGCGCCCACGAAGGCGCTCTCCAGGAAGAAGGCGAACATCCCTTCCATGGCGAGGGTCTGGCCGATCACGCCGCCCGAGTGCTTCGAGAACTCCGACCAGTTCGTGCCGAACTGGAATTCCATGGGAACGCCGGTGACCACACCCAGGGCGAAGTTGATGCCGAAGATGCGGCTCCAGAAACGCGCGGCCTGAGCGTACGCCTCGTTACCGGTCTTGAGCGCCCGCCATCGCCACAACACCAGGAGGGGTGCGAGCCCCATGGTGAGCTGCGGGAACAGATAGTGGTACGTGATCGTGAACGCGAACTGCACCCGATGCCAGAACGCAGGATCGTCCATGCGAAGGACTCTACTCCCGCGCAGGGCACGGTCCACGGACCGCACAACGGTAAGCTCCGCTGGTGCCGGAGTCCTCTCGAACCAGGCGCCGCGACTGGCGCGTAGCGCTGGCACTTGCCGTCCTCGGTCCCGGGTTACTGGGCCTCCACACCTGGGTCTACTGCGCCGGCGTTGACTTCTCCCGCGTCGATGCCTGGCGGCGTCTGTGGAGCGACCTCGCCCAGGCGACGACGGCGTGGGTCAGGATCACCTACGGCCCCACGCCGATCGAAGTGACGGGGCCGGAAGCGGATGTCGCGGCCCGCGGTCTCATCCTCGAGCGCATCGCCAACCAGGGCCTGCGCGCGACCCGGCCTCTGGAGCGAATCCGAAAGACGCAGCCCTTCATCGACGCACGCCTGGGGCCCGAGGCCCAACACTATGACGACCGTGGCCGGGCCGCACTGCTGACCCTCGCGTTCCGAGCCCTGGGTGGAATGGCGCCCTTCCTGATTCTGTGGCTCGGATTCATGCTGGCGGCGCCCGTGGTCGCCTGGCTCGCTATCGAACTCTGGGCCGCCGGCCGGGCCCGCGCGGCGGCGATCGCCCTGCTCCTGTTGGGACTGAGCCCGTTTTTCGTTGAGTCCCTCGCTCTGGGTCGGTACGCCGTGGGGTTCTATCTGGTCGCGGTCCTTTCCATCATGCCTCTCGCGGTGTACGCGCGGCTCCATCCTGCCCCCACTCTCGCCGGTCTTGGCGTGCGACTGCTCGCGGCAAGCCTGCTGCTCGCGATTTGCACCTTCTGTCGGAGTTCGGCTGCGGTGCTGGGACCGGGCTTCGTGCTGGCGGCGTGGTTTGGGGTGTGTCGGATCGCCCCCGCCGGTCGCCGCCGGATGGCGCTGATCGCGGCCGCCACCGTCCTGCTTGCCTTGCCGAGCGTCATGGTCCCCGGGGCCCAGCAGAACGACATGTGGCAACCGATATGGGAGGGATTGGGCGACTTCGACCGCACGCACGGTTTCACCTGGAGAGACGCGGTGGCCCTGGAGGTCGTCCAGAAAGAGGGCGTTCAAGATCTCTGGACGCCCGAGAGCGAGGCCGTGCTGCGGGCTCAGGTACTGGACACGATCCGGGCCGAGCCGGGCTGGTACGTCGGGATCCTCGTCCGAAGGCTGCTCAGTACAGTGACGCTCTGGCGACTCTGGCCGTGGATCCCGAGGGACGGAGCATTCATCCGCGGAAGCGAGACGCCCAACGAAGGCGGGATCGGCAAGTACTGGACCTACACCACCACCGCGGACTTCGTCGGCATCGGGGACTACAACGTGGAGTTGCCGGTGTCATTGCTCGTGGCGCCGGCCCTTGTTCTTGGACTGCTGGCGTATCGGGGACGGCGGAGCGGGGCGGCGCGGGAGGCGCTGATCGTGCTCGCGTGCCCCGCCGTGGCTATCCTGATCCTCCCGGTGATCATCACCACAGCCGGAGGGCAGGAGGGCCAGGCCATGGCCCTGGTGTACCTCCTTGCCGCCGGATTTCTGGCGGACGTACTGTGTTCACGGCCTGCGTCAGGGAATGAACCGTGAGCGTGCGCATAACGGTGTGGCCCTCGCCGCCGCGGAGTAGACTCCACGGCGGAGGCGTCGTATGTCTCTTGAGCCTGGCCAGATGTTGTCCCACTACCGCCTGCTGGCGAAGATCGGCGAGGGCGGTATGGGCGTGGTCTGGAGGGCTCTCGACACCTCGCTCGACCGCGAGGTGGCGCTCAAGCTGCTGCCCGACGAACTGAGCCAGGACCCCGAACGCCTGTCCCGGTTGGAGAGCGAAGCCCGCATCGTCGCGGCTCTCAACCATCCCAACATCGTCACCCTCCATTCCATCGAAGAAGCGGAAGGCCGGCGATTCCTGACCCTGGAGCTGGTTGAGGGCCGTCCGCTCTCCGAACTCATTCCGAGCCGGGGTTTTGCGGTGGCCGAGTTCGGGCGCATCGCCCGCGCGGTGGTGGAGGCGCTGTGCGCCGCGCATCGTCGGGGCATCACGCACCGTGACATCAAGCCGCGCAACATCATGGTCGGCAAGGACTCGGTCAAAGTGCTGGACTTCGGTCTCGCCCAGTCGCCGAAAGCTCCGACTGCCGCTTCAGAGGCCAGCGACCTGCCCACGCGGACGCAGGCGGGCGACGACCGCGTGGTGGGCACTCTTGCCTACATGTCCCCGGAGGGTGTCGAGGGTCTGCCCGTCGATGCTCGCTCCGATCTCTTTTCGTTCGGCGCCGTCCTCTACGAGATGGCCACCGGCCGGCGTCCCTTCGAAGGAGCCAGCGCAGCCGCGCTGATCTCCTCGATCCTGCGCGACTCTCCCGTGCCGCCCACCCGGCTCAATGAAGGGTACCCCGCTCGCCTTGATCGCATCGTCGCCCGCTGCCTCGAAAAGGACCCGAAGTACCGCTTTTCGAGCGCGCAAAGCGTCCAGTGGGAGTTGGAACAACTCGCCGCCGATGTCGGAGTCGAGGTGCGCTCCGAGCGCTCCATCGCGGTGCTCCCGTTCGCCGACCTGAGTCGCGAGAAGGACCAGGAGTACTTCTGCGAGGGCATCGCCGAGGAGATCCTGGTTGCCCTCAGCCGGATCGGAAATCTCCACGTCGCGTCGCGCAGCTCCTCCTTCCGCTTCGGCAAGGGCGACGTGGACGTGCGCGAGATCGGCGCGCGGCTGGGCGTGGGCGCCCTGCTTCACGGGAGCGTGCGCCGCGCCGATCAGCGGTTGAGGATCACCGCCGAACTCGCCGACGTCAGGACCGGGTTCCGCATCTGGGCGGAACGCTACGATCGCGAGATGGAGGACATCTTCACCATCCAGGACGACATCGCCCAGAGCATCGTGCGGGCGCTGGAGGTCAGTCTGTCTTCGGTGGAGCGGGCCGCTCTGGGCAAGCCCTCCACCAGCGATGTCCGGGCCTATGACTACTACTTGCGCGGCCGCAAGTTCTTCTACCAATACAGTCGCAAGGGCATGCAATTCGCCTTGGAGCTGTACTCGCGGGCCATCGAGCAGGATGCGGGCTTTGTCCGCGCATACGCCGGCATCGCGCAATGCAGCGCGTTCCTCTTCCAGAACGCGGGAGCGCGCGCGAACGATCTCGAGCAGGCCGACTCCGCGAGCCGCAAGGCCCTGGATCTCGATCCCGAGTCGGCCGAGGCGCATGCCGCGCGCGGCGTGGCTCTTTCTCTGCGCGGCGAGCACCATGAAGCCGAACTGGAGTTCGAGGACGCCATCCGCTTGAATCCCGATCTTTTCGAGGCGCACTACTTCTACGCCCGCGACCGCTTCGCGCGCGGCGAGTACGAGAAGGCGATCCGGCAGTACGAGGAGGCCATGCGGGCGAGGCCCGAGGACTACCAGTCGCCCCTGCTCGTGGCCGGCAGCTTGGTGGCCCTCGGGAGGCCGAAAGACGCAGACGCGGTTCGCCGGCGCGGCATCAAACTGGCCGAGGAGCACCTGCGCTTGAACCCCGACGATGCGCGCGCGCTCTACATGGGCGCCAACGGCCTGGTGGCCCTGGGAGATCGGGAGCGAGGTCTCGAATGGGCCGATCGCGCCCTCGTCATCGACCCCGACGATGCCATGCTCTTGTACAACATCGCCTGCATCAAGTCCATGGCGCTCGCGAAGGAGCAGGCCCTCGACTGCCTCGAGCGCTCGGTCCGCGCGGGCCTCACCCTGCGCGGCTGGTTGCTCCACGACACCGACCTCGACCCGATTCGGGACGACCCGCGGTTCGAGGCCGTGCTCAAGGGGCTTCTCTGAGAACGAGCAGGCGCATCCCAGGCCGCGCGCATCCTGACGTCTTCAACTACATCCTGAAGAGGTAGCTGAACTTCATGAAGAAGCCGTCGCGCGAGCGGCTCAGGTCGCGGAAGGCGAAGGCGTCGGCCTCGTTGAGGGAGCTTCCGTAGCCTGCGAAAAACACCGTGCCGGGCGTCGGCTGCCACGCGAAGAGGGCGTCGAGGCGCAGCCCGTTGCGCCGGCTTGCGAGGGCGGGGGCATAGGAGCCGGTGGCGGAGTCGCGGATGAAGATCGGGAGGTTGGTTCTCGAATCGTCGCGCAGAGTGTCCTGGAACTGGGCGTCGTACTCCGCGATGAGTCGGCCGAAGATGGCGCGGGTCGCCTGGTACTCGAGC
>CAZBTT010000279.1:0-6565 GCA_964494295.1 uncultured Acidobacteriota bacterium | reverse complement strand
GCCGAAGCCTTTCGGATCAAGTCCCGTCTCTTTGCGCACCACCAGGGCGAGGCGGCCGATGGCGTAGGGGAAGGGCGTTTCCGAGAGACCCTCGCCCGCAAGCCGTCGGGCGTATTCGGCGTCGGCCGAGAGGAACACGTCGAAGGGCGCGCCTTCACGGATCTGCGCGAACAGGTTTCCGGACGACCCATAGACCGCCTCCACCTTGAAGCCCGGATTCGCGAGGCGAAATTCGCTGAGCGTCTCGTCGAGCGCGAAGCGAAGATCCGAGGCCGCCGCGATGCGCAGCGTCGCCCCCGTGGCAGGGGCGGGGGAGGGACTCGGTGTCTGGCCGGTCGTCGCCAGGGCGGCGGCGATGAGGGCAAAGCGGATCATGCGTTGCGGAGTTTCGCAGAAGCGGGGGTGGGCTCCACGAGCCGCAGCACCTCGGGGGCTTTGAGTCGCTCTCCCGTGAAGCCCGGTATCTCGCCGAAACGAACGCGCTCTTCCCAGTCGGCGCGCGCGCTTCGGATCTCGTCGGGCGACCGCGCCACGAAGTTCCACCACATGAGAAGCGGTTCATCGAAGGGAGCACCGCCGAGAAGAAGGAGTCGCGCTCCCGCACCGCTTCGTAGCGAGCCGTAAGACCGTCCCGGAGCGAGGTAGTACAACGTTCGATGTTCCAGAGGCTCGTTCTCGAAGGCCGCGTCGCCCTCCAGTAGAAACAACGCGTGCTCGAAGGTCCGATCGAGAGGGATCGACAGGGACTCGCCGGGGTGAACGGAGAGGTCCGCACCGACCAGATCAGAGAAGACCTTGGCGGCCGAGACCGCACTCTCGAGCTGTCCGCAGAAGACCCGAGCGAGGCCTCCCGGCAGAACCAGCGTGGGCGTCTGCGCGACATGCTGGAACGAGGCGACGCGATTCCGCTCGGCGTCCTCGAGCGCGATCCAGAGCTGGACGCCCGAGAGCCGGCCGCTGTTTTGCCGCGGCGTCTCCTCTGCGTGGGCGATGCCTGCGCCCGCGGTCATGACGTTCACGCCGCCCGGCCGCAGCACCGCCTCGTTGCCGAGGGTGTCGAAATGAACGATCTCGCCCTCCAGGATCCAACTCACGGTCTGGAGGCCGATGTGCGGATGCGCGCCGACGTCCATGGGCTTGCCCTCCGCGAAGGCCACGGGACCGAAGCGGTCGAGGAAACACCACGGCCCGACGGTGCGCCGTCCACGCACCGGCAACGCGCGCTGGATGGCCAGGCCGGAGAGTTTCACCTCCAGGCTGCGGTGAGGTTGGAGAGCAGGGCCGCTGGTCACTGCGCCCGGATGTTGTCACAGCGGCGCGGTTGGCGAAGAGGGTGATTCATACGCATCAGCAACCCGTGCGGTTCGGCCCACCTATCATCGCGAGGGTCCGTTCCAGCGCGGTCCGTCATGTCCAACGAAGCCTCTTCGTCTCCGAAGGTTCGTGGTCTCACCGAGGCCGAGGCCCGGGCGCGTCTTGTCGCGGAGGGGTTCAACGAACTGCCGCGCCCGGATCGTCGCACCCCGTTTCGCATTGTCCTCGAAGTGATCCGCGAGCCCATGCTCGCTCTGCTCCTCGGCGGCGGGGCGGTCTACCTCGTCCTCGGCGACCTCAAGGAGGCGCTGATCCTCATCGCCTTCGCCACCCTGTCGGTTGTGATCACGGTGGTCCAGGAATCGAGGACGGAGAAGGTGCTCGAGGCCCTGCGCGACCTCACCAGTCCGCGGGCCCTGGTGATCCGCGACGGGGAGCGGAAGCGGATCGCCGGACGTGAGGTGGTGCGGGGCGACACCCTCGTCCTCGCGGAGGGGGACCGCGTGCCCGCCGACGGGCGTCTGATCGAGTGCCACGACGTTCAGTGCGACGAGTCGCTGCTCACCGGCGAGTCGGTGCCGGTGAGGAAGGTCGTGGCGGCGCTGGGGAGCGATACGCCCGTGGCCACGCGCCCAGGCGGCGACGACCTGCCCTTCGTCTATTCGGGCTCCCTGATCGTGCGCGGCACGGGGGTCTGCGAAGTGACCGCGATCGGGGCGCTCAGCGAGATCGGCAAGATCGGCCAGAGCCTCAGCACGCTCGACCTCGAACCGCCCCGCTTGCAGGCCCAGACCCGCCACATCGTTCGGATCTTCGGGACGGTAGGACTCGGAGTGAGCGTCCTCGCCGTCATCCTCTACGGAACGCTGCGCGGCTCCTGGCTCGACGCCGTGCTCGCGGGCATAGCTCTCGGGATGTCGATGCTGCCCGAAGAGTTCCCGGTGGTCCTCACCGTGTTCATGGCGATGGGGGCGTGGCGCATCTCGCAGGCCCGCGTTCTCACGCGCCGGGCGGCGGCGATCGAGACACTTGGTTCGGCCACCGTGCTCTGCACCGACAAGACGGGAACGCTGACCCAGAACAAGATGACCGTGGCCCAGCTGCGCCTGATGAACGGCGAGGTCTACGAGCCGGCAGGGGCGGGCCCGGGCGCGATGCCGGAGGCGTTTCGCTTGGTTGCCCAGTTCGGGATCCTCGCAAGCGCGGCGGAACCGAGCGATCCGATGGAGAAGGCGTTCCACGCTCTTGGCGGGGAGAGACTCGCGGGCGTCGAGCCCGTCATCCCCAAAGGCTCGAAACTCGTTCGGGAGTACGCGCTCCGCCCCGATCTTCTCGCCATGACCCACGTATGGGAAGGAGCCGCGGCGGGCGGCTTCACCATCGCCGCCAAGGGCGCACCCGAGGCGGTCGCCGACCTGTGCCATCTGAACGAGATCGATCGCGCATCACTCGCGAAGGCGGTGGATCCAGTCGCGGCTGCGGGTATGCGGGTTCTCGCGGTGGCGAAGGGCGCGTTCAAGGGCACTGAATTGCCTGAGTCGCAGCACGACCTCGACTTCGAGTTGCTCGGCCTCGTCGGTCTCGCTGATCCCCTCCGGCCCGGCGTCGTCGAGGCGGTGGCGGCGTGCCGATCGGCGGGCATCAAGGTGCTGATGATCACGGGCGATTACCCGACGACCGCGGCGGCGATCGGCCGCGCGGCGGGGCTTACCGTCGATGACATCCTCACTGGAGAGGACCTCGCAAAACTGAGCGAGACCGAACTTGCCGTGCGCCTCCAAACCGCCACGGTCTTCGCGCGGACCATGCCCGAACAGAAACTCCGGATCGTCCAGGCCCTCAAGGCGAACAACGAAGTGGTGGCGATGACCGGCGACGGCGTGAACGACGCGCCCTCGCTCAAGGCCGCGAACATCGGAATCGCCATGGGGGGGCGGGGAACCGACGTGGCGCGCGAAGCCTCGTCCATGGTGCTCCTCGACGACGACTTCGGATCGATCGTGAAGGCCGTCCAGCTCGGCCGGCGCATCTACGACAATCTTCGCAAGGCCATGGGTTTCATCTTCGCCGTGCATGTCCCGATCGCCGGCCTGGCCCTCCTCCCTCTGCCCTTCGGTCTGCCCATTATCTTCGGGCCGGTCCACATCGCCCTGCTGGAAATGGTGATCGACCCCGTCTGCTCGCTGGTGTTCGAGGCGGAGTCGGAGGAGCAGGACATCATGAAGAGGAAGCCGCGCGACCCCGAAGCTCCTCTCTTCGGGCCCCCCCTGATCGTATGGAGCGTCCTGCAGGGCGTGCTCGCCCTCCTCATCGTCGCGGGGATCTATCTCGCGGCCCTCAATCGCGGCATGCCGGCGAACGAGGTGCGTGCCCTCGTCTTCTTCTCGCTGGTCCTCAACATCGTGGCTCTGATCTTCGTCAACCGTTCGTTCTCGGCTTCGATAGTCGCCGCGATCACTCGACCAAACGGCGCTCTCGTGAAGGTCCTGTTCGCGGTCGGCCTCATGCTGGCCACCACGCTTCTATGGCCCTGGGCGACGTCTCTTCTGCGTTTCGGCCCGCTGCAGGCTCAGGACCTCGCGGTGTCCGTAGGCGCTGGAGTCCTGCTCTTCGTCGCCCTCGAGCTGGCGAAGCCGGTCTGGCGACGGCTTCAGCCGGCCTGACCCGCGCTATCGTGCCGCGATGATGTTCCTCGCGCTGGCCCTGCTGACAAACCTCGAAGACGGAGACGCTCCGATTCGCGCCGCTCGCGCGCGGTACAACGAGGCGATCGTCAAACGGGATGCCGCCGCGATCGGCCGCCTGTTGGCCCCCGGGTATCACATCGTCACGGGCCGGAGCGACCAGAGCCACGGCGCGTCATTGGAACAGGAGAAGTGGAAGGAGCGCTTCGCCGCCGATCCGACCGTCACTTATCTTCGGACGCCGCGCGAGATTCGGGTGAATGAGGTGTGGGGCCTTGCCGAGGAGTCGGGAGATTGGGCGGGGAGCTACACCACCGCGGGAAACCGGGCGAAGGCCTCAGGTGTCTATTCGGCGAAATGGCAGCGGACCGTCGACGGCAGATGGCTTGTGCAGGCAGAGGTCTTCACCACGATGCGATGCGAGGGCCCCGCAGCCGCGTGTGTTCCACCCGAACCGATCCCCGCGATGCTCGCGCCCCCGACGGGGACCCGCCAGGGATCGGTGGTCTCGAAGCTCAAGGTGACCGTCCTTTCGACGATGGTCACGGGCGGCCTCGCGGGTGTGGGTGAGTGGGGCTTCGCCGCTCTCGTGGAGGCCGACGGGCGGCGGCTCTTGATCGACACCGGCGCGCGTGCCGAGACGGTCCTGAAGAATGCCGCCGAGCTTGGAATCGACCTCTCCGACGTCACCGACCTCGTGATCACGCACAACCATGGCGATCACACCGGCGGATTGATCACGCTGCGCCGCGAACTTCGTGTGAAGAACCCGACGGCGCTTTCGAGGGCGCACGTCGGCGCCTCGATCTTCGAACCGAGGGTCGAGCCGAATGGCCGCGATGCGAACGGCCTGCTGCCGCTGAAGACCGGCTACGAGGCGCTTGGCGGGGCCTTCGTCATTCATGAACGTCCGACCGCCTTGATGCCGGGTGTCTGGCTCACCGGGCCAATTCCCCGTGTCCACGCGGAGCGCAACTGGAGCGGTTCTTTGAAAGTGCGCCGCGGGGATCAACTGATCGAGGACACGATCGCCGAGGATTCGGCGATCGTCATAGAAACCGCCGAAGGTCTGGTCGTCATCACGGGCTGCGGTCACGCCGGCGTCGTCAACACCGTTCAATACGCCCGCCAGTCGCTGGCGATGGCTCCCGTGCACGCAGTGATCGGCGGTTTGCACCTCTTTGGCGCCACTGACGAACAACTCGCGTGGACCTCCGCGAAACTCCGCGAGGCAGGCGTGGCTCACCTGCTTGGCGCGCACTGCACGGGGATAGAAGCCGTCTATCGCCTCCGCGATCTTGCGAACCTATCGAGAAAGACCGCGGTGGTGGGGTCGGTGGGCGCGTCGTTTACGCTCGGTCAGGGAATCGACCCGCTGGCTCTCGCGCGCTGAGCCGGGAGCCGCCGCGGAAGGGCCAGGCGAGTTGCGCCACCAGGCCCTCGGGAACGGCACCGTGTTTGAGACCAAACTCGCGCGGCGATCTTCCCTCGGGCAGGTACAGCGTGCCGAACAGGACATCCCACAGTGGAAGGAGTCCGGCGAAGTTGCGATCGAGTCCCTCTTCTTCCGACGTGTGATGCCAGCGGTGGAATCGCGGACTCGCGATCACTTTCCGAAAGCGGCCGAAGTCCCACGAGACATTCGCGTGCAGCAGGATCGCGAACAGGGCCAGAAACGGCGCGTAGGCGGCGACGACGCCGGGTGCGTACCCGAGGAGGACGATCGGAATAACCTGCGCCAGCCGGGCCAGGATGTCGTTCACCGGGTGCAGGCGAACCGCGGAGAGCCAGTCAAGTTCGGTCGAAGCATGATGGATTGCGTGAAAGGGCCACAGGGCACGGTGGTGGAAGAGGCGATGCACCCAGTAGCCGATGAAGTCCCCGAGCACCAGCACCTGAACCGCCTGGACCGCGAGCGGCTGCTGACGGACCAGCCGCGACGGGTCGTCCAGGAAGGCCAGGATCTGTTCCCTCGAGGCCCCGGCGCCGGCGAGCAAGGCCACGACGACGACCGAGGCCACGATGGCGGCGCGCGTGATTCCCCGGGTCACGAGGGGCGTGAAGAACCAGTAGGCGACGTCGGTGCCGAAACCCCGGCGCAGTCGCTTCTGCGCCCGATCGGGAAAAAGCCACTCGATCAAGGCGAAGAGGAGGCTCAGGGCGACAAAGCCCAGAACGATCCCAGCCAGGCTTGTGGTCATCGTTCCCTTGGACTCGTCCTCTGCGCGCCGGGTTGAATTGGGGGCAGGTCAACCGGGGGTGTCGCAGGCGCGGGCCCGGGCGAGCAGGAGAGCCCGCTCCCGCGCGTTCCGGGTGAGCGATGCGGCGCGCTCGAACGCGACGCGGGCCTCGCCCCCTCGGCCGAGCCGTTCGAGCAGGTCGCCGCGCACCGCGGACAGCAGGTGATACCCGTTCAGCTGACCACCGGCGACGACCGCGTTGATGAGCGCCAGTCCTTCGGCCGGCCCCGTCGCCATCGACACGGCCACCGCGCGGTTCAGCTCCACGACCGGTGATGGCGTGATCGCCGCGAGGGCTGCGTAGAGCGTCGCGATGCGAGACCAGTC
>CAZBTT010000278.1:0-6677 GCA_964494295.1 uncultured Acidobacteriota bacterium | reverse complement strand
GGTGCCGGTGCCGGACATGCGGCGCGCTCCGCCGTTCCCGAAGAACAAGCGCTGGCGCCTCATCGGCCCGAACTCCCCCGGCATTATTTCGCCGGGGGAAGAGTGCAAGATCGGCATCATGCCCGGCCACATCCACATGGGTGGTTCGGTCGGCGTGGTGAGCCGCAGCGGAACCCTCACCTACGAAGCGGTCGGACAGTTGACGGCGCTCGGCATCGGCCAGTCGACCTGCATCGGCATCGGTGGCGACCCCATCATCGGCACCACCCACAAGATGGCGCTCGAACTCTTCAACCAGGACCGGGCGACCAAAGCGATCGTGATGATCGGTGAAATCGGCGGTTCGGCGGAGGAAGACGCCGCTGCTTACGTAAAGGCGCACGTGAAGAAGCCGGTGATCGGCTTCATCGCCGGCCAGACCGCTCCCGAGGGCCGGCGCATGGGCCACGCCGGGGCCATCATCTCGGGCGGCAAGGGCACGGCCGAAGAGAAGATGAAAGCGATGCGCGCCGCCGGCATCCACGTTGTGAAATCACCCGCGGACATGGGCCGGATGGTCGCGAAGGTTCTCGGAAAGAAAAAGTAGTTACCTGAAAGGCAGGACATGGAGAAGACGTTTTCGATCATCAAGCCCGACGCGGTCAAGGCCGGAAACGCCGGCGCCATCCTCTCTCGCATCGAGAAGGCGGGCTTCCGCATCGTCGGCCTGCGCATGCGCAACCTCACCGAGAGGGAAGCCCAGGGCTTTTACTACGTGCACAAGGCCCGTCCCTTCTTTGGCGAACTCGTGGCCTTCATGTCCTCGGGGCCCTGCGTCACCATGGTCCTCGAACGCGAGAACGCGATCCTCGGCCTGCGCGATCTGATGGGAGCGACCAATCCCGCGAACGCCGCCGCCGGCACGATCCGCAAGGACTTCGCCGCCTCCATCGAGGCGAACGCGATCCATGGTTCGGACGCTCCGGAGACCGCCGCCTTCGAGATCTCGTACTTCTTCCCCGGCATCGAACTGTAGGCTTTCGTTGCGCGGCGCCTGCACGGAAGTGGGTTGGGCGCGCTAAACGAGGACATCGACAAGGTGGAGGAGCTTCGGGGACTGCTCGCGGTAGGCGTCTTGCCGGAGATCCTCCGTCGGATCTTCCTCGACCGGCGTACCGGCATCCTCCACCTGGCCTATGGAGTCGAACGTTCGGACGTCGAGTTCAGCGGCGGGTACCTGACGAACGCCGAGACCACCATCCCCGGAGCGCATCTTGGTGATCTTCTGGTCCAGGTCGGTTTCCTGAGTTCGCGCGATCGTGACGCCTGTCTCGAGATCGCGGCCCTGTCGCATGAGCGCATGGGCGAGACCCTCCTCCGTCACGGGCTCCTCGACGCCGATCATCTCGCCCAGGGTCTGGCCCTTCAACTGAGGGAGGTGATGGCGAAAACTCTCACCTGGAAAGGCGGCGTCTACACCTTCACCGACCACGAGGTGAAGAAAGTGGCGTCCCTCGACCCCTCCGCCGAGCCGCGGCTGGATCCGCGTGAGGTTCTTCTGGACGCCACCTGGACCCTGGTCAGCGATCCGGGGATCGACGGCGTGCTCGGCGATCTGACCCAGAAGGTGAGGAAGGCGCGCGACGAACGTCTGCTCTATCTCGATTTCCGCCTGGCTCCCGCCGACGCGTTCCTGTTGACTCGGGTGGACGGTTCGTTGACCGGAGAGCAGCTCCTCGAACTCTCCCCGCTGCCGAGGGACGAGGCCAAGGCGAGCCTCGCCGGACTTCTTTCAGTGGGAGCGGTCGAATACGTCGGCGCTCCGCCGCCCTCGACCATGACCACCGAAATCGCGCGATTCGAGGTGGCGCGCCTCGCCGCACGGATCACGTCGTCGGATCCGTTCGAGGTTCTTGGGCTGGCGCCCGGCGTCGCCTCCAACGAGCTGCGCTCCACTTATCTCAGGCTCTTGAGGTCGTGCGACCCCGCGACGACCACCGATCCCGAACTCAAGCCGATCCTCCTCCACATGTCGGGGAAGCTGGCCGAGGCGTTCAAGGAAATCGAGCGACGGTCGGGGACGCCGCGTCCGACCGCGCTCAAGAGACCGGCCGTCCCGCCTCCGCCCCCCGCGCCGCCCCTTGCCGCGAAGACCTCCGCCACGCGACGCAAGACCGGTCAGGTGAAGGCGAGCACTCAAACACCCGCGACGTCGCCCCCGCCGCCGGAGCCCGCGCCCGCCTCACATCAGAAGATCGACCCGTCACAGGCCGTCGAGGCCGCGGCGCAGGCCTTTGACGCCGGACGCCTCCACGAAGCCCTCGCGATCCTGCATGAGGCGGTTCCGCACCTCGAGGGTCGCGCGCGGAGAGTCGCGCGGGTGCGCAAGGCGAAGATTCTTCTCGCGGCGGAGAACGGCGCGAAGCTGGCGGAGGAGGAGCTCAAGACCGCGATCGCCGAGGATCCCGGCAACGCCGACGCCCACACGGCGCTGGGCGGCATCTATCATGAGCGCGGGTCGCAGGCCCTGGCGATGATGGAATACCGGAAGGCGCTCGAGCTTCAACCCCGCAATGTGGAGGCGCGCGAGGCGCTTGCGCGGCTCCTGGCCCCGCCCGTGCCGGTCGCACCCGAAGGCTCCGTGCTCAAGCGCTTCTTTGGCCGCTCAACCTAAAACCGTTTCTCAGGAGACGTCCCCAAAATGTCCGTCAAATCCGACAAGTGGATCCGCCGCATGGCCAAGGAGCACGGGATGATCGAGCCCTTCTGCGAGAAGCAGGTGGCGGACGGTCTGATCTCGTACGGCCTCTCCTCTTACGGCTACGACATCCGGATCGCCGATGAGTTCAAGATCTTCACCAACATCCACTCGGCCACCGTGGATCCGAAGAACTTCGACGCGCGGTCGTTCATCGACGTGAAGGCGGACGTCTGCATCATTCCCCCCAACTCCTTCGCGCTCGCCCGCACCGTGGAATACTTCAAGATCCCGCGCGACGTCATCACGGTGTGTGTGGGGAAGTCGACCTACGCGCGCTGCGGCATCATCGTGAACGTGACGCCCTTCGAGCCCGAGTGGGAGGGCATCGTCACCCTCGAGGTATCGAACACGACGCCGCTTCCCGCCAAGATCTACGCGGGTGAGGGCATCGCGCAGGTTCTCTTCTTCGAAGGCGACGAGCCCTGCGAGACGAGCTACGCCGACCGCAAGGGCAAGTACCAGTCCCAGAAGGGCCTGACGCTTCCGCGGATGTAGCGCCGGCCTCGGGCTTTGGGGCATGATGGCCCCATGGTTCACGAGACCGTCGTCATGGAAGGGCATCTGATCGACTCGGATGTCCTGCGCCGCGCGTTCAACGCGATCGTCGAAGAAGACGGCGCGTTCGAAATCCTCGAGTTCAGGGTTGGCCGCACCAACGACGAGCCCACGCGTGCCGTACTCGACGTCAAGGCCAAGGACCCCGCGGCCCTCGACCGCGTGCTCCAGCACCTCGCGTATTTCGGCGCCGCCACCCAGACGGGCGATGCGCGATGGGCTCCGGCCGATGCGGATGGCATCCTGCCCGACGACTTCTACGCCACCACCAACTTCGACACTCTGGTCCGTATCGACGGACGGTGGGTCAAGGCTTTGAGCCAGAAGATGGATTGCGCTCTGGTCCGCCGCGAAGACGGGCCGGTCTGCGTCAAGCAGAGGCTCGTGCGGAGCGGCGAACTCGTGGCTCTGCGCGGCCTCGGGATTCGAGTCAAACCGCCCGAACGCAGCCGCGACTATTCGATGTTCGGCTTCATGTCGAACGACATCTCCGCCGAGATCAACAAGGGCATCGCCATTCAGGCCGCGGCGCGCGAGATGAAGAAGGCGCGGCAGGCGGGCGAGAAGATCGTGGTGGTGCCGGGGCCTGCGGTGGTCCACTCGGGCGGCGACAGCGCTCTCGCGCGTCTCGTGCGCGATGGCTGGATCGACGTGATCCTCTCGGGCAATGCCTTCGCCACCCACGATCTCGAGAAGGCGATCGTGGGCACGAGCCTCGGCGTGTGTCAGATGAGCGGTCGCGCGGTGGAAGGCGGCAGCCGGAACCACCTCTTCGCCATCAATGCAGTGAACCGCGCGGGCGGCATCGCGGCCGCGATCGAAACCGGCGTCGTGAAGTCGGGCGTGATGTTCGAGGCGGTGAAACGGGGTGTGCCGTTCGTTCTCGCGGGCTCGATCCGCGACGATGGCCCCTTGACCGACGTCATCACCGACATCCGCGACGCGCAGATGGCCTACGCAAAGGCGCTCGAGGGCACGGGCGTCTGCCTCATGCTCGCCTCGGCGCTCCACGCCATCGCGGTGGGGAATCTGCTGCCGGTCGCGGTGCGCACGGTCTGCGTCGACATGACCGAGTCGGTTCCTGTGAAGCTCGGAAACCGCGGAACGATGCAGGCGATCGGCCTCGTGACCGATGTCGGGTACTTCCTGGAGCGACTGGAGAGCGAACTGCGAAAGGGTTGATAGTGGAGGGCGGGGGCGATGGCACACACACGGATCTCGTTCGCGTGCCTGGGCGCTCTGTGTCTTTTCGCAGCGCTACTCTCTTCTCCCGGTTGCGCTACCGCCCGACGCATCGAACCCCCTCGCGTTGACACCGCCGCACTCGTCCGCGAGGCGGATGAGGAAATCGACCGAGGCTGCTATCTCTGCCTGATCTCGGCGACGGAGAAGTACGAGGCCGCGATCGCGGCGGGCGCGACTGGAACCGAGCGGAAGGCGGCCGGGGCCTGGGCGCTTGTTGCCGCTCGGGAACGCGAACTCGGCCTGAAGCCATCCGCGGCCGTGGACAATGCGCGAAAGTATGCCGGCGGTGGCGCCGCAGGTGGGATCGTGGAGACCTATCTCTCCGCCACGGCACTGATACCGCTACGCATCGAGGGCGTCAGCAAGGAGGCGATGAGCGCTTCGGCCGCAACCGCGCGCGCGATCATGGGCCCCTCCAGGAACGAGGCGGACGAGTCGCGATTGAAGCCCTTGCGCACCGTCGCGGAAGAAACAGGCGATCCCGCGGCGCGATACCTCCTTGCGGCGCTCGAGTGCATCGGACCAGCCCCACTCGCGCCCAAGGCGCCTGATTTGTCGCCACTCTTCATGTTCCAGGCCGCGACGTGCGGATACAAGCTCGATCCCGCGCGCGACCTCCCACGGCTCAAGTCGCTGGGCGAAACCGAGCCGCGGTTTCACGAGGCGCACTATTTTCAGGGACGGCTCCACCTTGCGGAGCGAAAGCTGGTTTCGGCGGAGCGCGAATTCCTGACCGCGGCGAATGGCCTGCCGCGGATGACCGCCGCCTGGGCCCAACTCGGAAGCGCACGGCTGCGCCTCGAGGAGTATGACTGGGCCGTTCAGGATCTCTCGCGTGCTCTCGATATCGAGCCGGACCAGCGGGAAGCGCTCCTCGCTCTGGCGCAGGCTCTCAACTACGCGGGCCGGTTTGAAGAGGCGATGGCTCCGGCCCAGCGTCTCCTCGACCTGGGCGCCTGGTACGTGAGCGACGCGAGTTACTGGCTCGCCTTCTCCGAGTTGCAACTCCGTCGCCTGCGCGACGCGGACGCCCACGTTCGCGAAGCGCGCCGCACGAATCCCATGAATGGCGACACTGCCCGCCTTAGCGGTCTTGTGGCATATCACCTGGCCGAAACAGACCGGGCCCGCGGCGAGTTCGAGTTCGCGATCTCCCGAAACCCAACGGACTGCGAAGCCCATCTGCACCTCGGCCTGATCCACGGCCAGCAGGAGAGGCCCGAATCCGCCGTGGTCTCGTTCGTGCGGGCCCGCGACTGCTATTCGCGCGCGGCCGACGGGGCTCTGGCGCGGAGGCGTGAGATCGAGGAGTCGACGCTCACCGAGGTCCGCAAGGAAGTGGCTTTGCTTCGGCTCGCGCAGCGCGTTGAGGCGGCGCGGCGATCACAAGCCTCCGCCTCGCTGGGCGCGGCTGAGGGCGAAGCAGCACGAGGCGCCTATGAAGCGGCGCTCACCTACGCGACGGAAGCGTCCGCGCATCCCGACTTCGTCGCCCGTGTTGACGATCTTCGGAAGAGAATCGTCGGCCGGGGGCAGTCCCGGTAGAGCAGACTCTCAGGCGACCGCGCGGGATAAGAGACGCGAGGCCGTTTCGGCGTCCAGGAGGTCCGGAGCGGCGTGGAGAACGAACGACGGCAGGTCCGCAATTGTGCGCGCCACTTCGAGACATGCACGCGCCGACGGGTCGGCGGCGAGGAACGGTGTGAGGGTCAGGAGGCGCTGAAAGGACTCGAGGGGGCGAATCGCTTCGAGGGTGGAGACTCCTGCGTCTACCCGCTCGGGAAACACGACAGCCGCGAGCGGCGCTTCGATCATGTGCTGGCCGGGGAAGAGCGGCTCCGGTTCGAACATTCGCTTGCCCATCCGGGGCACCGCACGGCCGGGCGGCCGTTGAGCGGGGAGTCGCTCGACCGCGTCGGGGGTGAGGTACAGCGAGGACCTCAGGCAACCGAGACGGATGTGGGAGCCATCGCGCCAGGCGAGGACGTAGTCGTCGGAGAGAAAACGCCAGCCGGCCATTGCGAGACTGAGAGTGAGCGAAGACTTGCCGGCGCCCTTCGATCCGACGATACAAACCGCGCCCGCGCTCCCGGTGGGCGGCGCTCGCGCGCGAGGCCGTGGATGCCGCAACCGACCC
>CAZBTT010000277.1:0-6695 GCA_964494295.1 uncultured Acidobacteriota bacterium | reverse complement strand
GCGCTCTTCGTCGGTGGGCGCCGCGATCGGAACCACACGGTACAACCGGGCATCCATGGCCGAGGTGAGCCTGCGGATCGTCCCGCCTTTTCCAGCCGCGTCCCAACCCTCAAAGACCAGGACGCTCGAGACCTTCGTCTCCCAGGCCGCGCGGGCGAGGCGGTTCAGCTTGCCTTGAAGCTGAGCCAGCTTGCGGTCGTACTCCTTCGACGAGATGGTCTGCTTGAGATCCACTCGATCCAGAACCGAAACCACATCCTCCGCCGAAACGGCCTTCTTCGGCATCGCCGTCTCGGCCTTCTTTTCGGAGAGCCGGCTCTTGATGGCTTCGAGGACGGTACGGCCGACCGCGATCTCGCGATACCGATCGTCGGTGGCCTCGATCACGTTCCACGGCGCGAAGCCGGTGTCCGTCCGCTGCAGAGCCTCTTCCGAGTACTTGACGAACTGGTCATAGAGCTTGAAGTGTTTCCAGTCGGTGGGGCCCACCCGCCATCTGGTCTTGGGATCGCCTTCAAGCTTGCTGAGCCGCTTCTTCTGAGCCTTCTTGGAAAGGTGCAGCCAGAGCTTGACGATGAGCGCACCGTCCTGGGCGAGCTGCTGTTCGAAGAACTCGATTCGCGAAAGACTCCGGTCGAACTCGGCCCCTCCGCTCTGCTTGTAGGTCCTCCGAATGATCGGATCCGTGTACCAGGAACCGAAGAACATTCCCACCCGGCCGCGGGCCGGCAGGGAGAGCCAGAATCTCCAATACGCGGGACGGTCGCGCTCCTCGTCGGAGAGCGGGCCGAAGACGTTGGTCTCGAGACCGCGAGGGTCGAACCATTCATGCAGGCGATTCACGGTTTCGGACTTGCCCGCGCCGTCGGCGCCGGAGACGATCAGGACAAGAGGAATGCGCGCGGCCATCAGGTCGCGCTGGGCCTGAAGCAATCCGGCGCGGAGAAGGGGGACTTCCTTCTCGTATTCGCCCTTCGAGATCTCGTGACCAAGTTCAGCAGCTTCGAACATCATCGCCTCCCAGAGGGCCGGTAACCGACTTTCACAGGTACATTCTGGGCCTATCCGGACCGGTTTGGGCGTGAGCCGCGAGCCTCATTGGGAATGAGCCACTTGAACCATGCCCGAAGGAGGCCGGCGGGCCTCACGGGCCGAGAGTCTGCCCGCGGGGCGTCTCCCGGGGCGACCCATCGGAGCGATCTACAGCGTTTTCAACACCTTGGCGGCGAGGGCGGTTTCGAAGGCCAGCAACGCCGCGTGGCGGGAGGCCGCGTCTTTCGCTTCGGCATGAATCGCGGCCCGCGCCTTTGCGGCACCCTCGGCGTTCGCCACCCGGTAGAACGCAGCGAACACGGCGCCCACATCCTTGCCGCCCGCCTTCATGGCGCGCGCCACGAAGGCGATTCCCGCGGTGTTGACGATGTGGTTCACGGCCACGGTGCCCACGATTTCGCGCTTCAGGGGATGCGCCTTGAAGTGCTGCGCATACTCCTTTTGCAGCCGCTGGGGGAAGTAGGAGGCAAGGAGCGATTCGCCTTCCGGAGAGTCCGGGAACTTCGTGGGCAGGACCGCTTCGAACAGGAAACGTTTGGTTTCACCGAGCAGGACGGAGAGAAGCGGCCGGGGCAGGCCGCGCTCGGCTCCCTCTTTCCGGAGGCTCTCGCGCGAGGGTATCGAGTCGACCTCGCGATTGAGGAACTGCGCCTCCACCAGCGCGTCGATGCAGTCGAGGTGTTCGTCGAGCGCCGCTTTCGAGCGCATGACGTCAAGGGTGATGGCGAGGGCCTGCGCGTCGTTGTCGGCGAGGCACAGGTCGGCCACTTCGTCGGTCATCTCGGCCAGAAGCTTGTTGCGGGCCTCCACATCCTTGAGCGCTTTCGCCTTGAGCAGGATGCTCATGAGGATCTTGAGATTGACTTCGTGGTCCGACATGTCGACGCCGCCCGAGTTGTCGATGGCGTCGGTGTTGAGGAGCACGCCTTTTCGGGCGAGTTCGAGCCGTCCCTTCTGGGTGAACCCGAGATTGCCGCCTTCGGAAATCACCTTCGCGCGGACTTCGGCGGCGTCGACCCGGACCCGGTCGTTGGCCCGATCTCCCACGTCCTGGTGCTCTTCGGTCGAGGCCTTGACGTACGTGCCGATGCCGCCGTTGTACAGCAAGTCGACAGGGGCGCGCAGTATGGCGCGGATCAGTTCCTCGCCGGACATCGTGGAAGCGCCGGGCTCGAGGCCCAGGGCCTTCCGCATCTCGTCCGAGATCGGGATCGACTTCGCTCCGCGGTCGAAGATGCCGCCGCCCTTGCTGATGAGCGAGGTGTTGTAGTCGCGCCACGACGAACGCGGCATCTTGAACAGCCGCTCGCGCTCGGTGAACGTTGTGGCCGCGTCGGGTGTGGGGTCCACGAAGATGTGAGCGTGGTTGAACGCGGCCACGAGCTTCGTGACCTTGCTCATCAACATGCCGTTGCCGAACACGTCGCCCGCCATGTCGCCGATGCCCGCGACCGTGAAGGGTTCCTTCTGGCAATCGACTCCGAGGTTCGCGAAGTGGTGCTTCACGCATTCCCACGCGCCGCGCGCGGTGATGCCGACCTTCTTGTGGTCGTAACCCACCGAGCCGCCGGAGGCGAAGGCGTCGCCGAGCCAGAATCCGTACTGGTTCGAAACCCCGTTCGCGGTGTCGGAAAGGTGAGCCGTGCCCTTGTCGGCCGCGACCACGAGGTAGGGATCGTCGCCGTCGTAGCGGACCACGTCGGGCGGATGGAGGACCGCGCCATCGACGATGTTGTCGGTGATGTCGAGCAGACCCGACACGTATTCGCGGTAGCGGTCGATGAGGTACGCGTCGAGGGCCGGCCGCGTCGGCAGGGTTCCCTTGAGGACGAACCCGCCCTTCGAACCCACGGGCACGATGATCGAGTTCTTCACCATCTGCGTCTTCATGAGGCCGAGAACTTCGCGCCGGAAGTCGTCGTGGCGATCGCTCCAGCGGATGCCGCCGCGCGCCACCTTGCCGCCGCGCAGATGCACACCGTGAACGGCCTTCGAGTGCACGGCGATTTCGAACATCGGCTTGGGCGAAGGAACCAGGGGAATGTTCTTCGACTCGAACTTCACCGAGATCACCACGCGCTCGGGCTTCTGGAAGGCGTTGGTGCGGAGCGCGGCGCCAACCAGGCCGGAAAGTCCGCGCAGGATCTCGTCGTCTTGAAGGCTGGTGATGGCCTCGAGAGCGGTCTGGACATCCTTGCCGCGCGCGTCGAGCGCGGCCTTCCGATCGGCGCTGTCGCCCTCGCCGAGAACGGGATCGAAACGGGCGGCGAAGAGGCGCGAGATCGCGGTGGTGGCCCCGGTATTACGCAGCAGGGCCTGGTTCACGGTCTCCACGTTGTAGTGGGTTCTGAGCTGGAGGAGATGGTTGCGCAGGCAGCGCAGGACCTCGACCTCTCTCGCGGTGAGACCGCCTTCGAGGATGAGAGCGTTGAGGGGATCGTCGGTGGACCGTCCCTCTTCGATGCGGCGAAGCGCGTCGACCACGCGCGGCGTGTCGGCGGCGAGCGAGCCGATGACCCTCGTGGTGGCGTGGGTTTCGAACTGGTAGATGTGCCCCTTCCGCCCGTTCGGCAGGGATACCGGCATCGAGACTTCTTCGTTCACGTTGAGGCCGAGGTTGGTGAGGGTCCGGAAAATCTCCGAAAGGACCAGCGGCCGCCGTGAGAAGACCTTGAGCGTGGCTTCGTCGGTCGACTTGGGCAGGGCACGGGCCCCGAGGCCCTCGCTCAGTTCCTCGAGGCAGGCCACGTCGAGGGGCACCTGTTCGGGCGGCGTCATCTCGCGGTAGACCCCGCTCCTCGATTCGCTCCGCACGTAACGGTTGAAGAGTTTGCGGCCCTCCTCCTCGCCGAAGTGGCGGACCATTTCGAGCGACACGCGGTCCGACCAGGTGTTCGCTTCCTGGGCGGCGATCTCGCGCGCCCGGTCGACGTTCACCGGCTCGGTCATCTGATCCCCGTCGAAATAAAACACGATCATCGAGGAGTTGCCGAGATCGGCCGAGGTCACGAACGTGATCGGGCCGAACTCATCCCGGTACTTCTGGGTGAGATCGCGCTCCATCTGGCCAGAATACCGGGACCTCGAGAAGACGAGGTAGAGCGCCTGATACCCGGCGCCCTGACGCAGGTGGACGAAGAGATCGTCGTCGCCGGTGGCGAAGATGATCGTGTCCACGATGTGCTTGAGCGAGGTGCGGTCGGTGTAGAAGAGTTCGCGCTTCGGCATCCGGTTGAAGATGGTGCGGGTTTCCCGATAGGCGTGGGAGTTCTTGATGCCGCCGCAGTTGGCGAGGAGGAAGTCCTGCTTCTCGCGGAGCAGGGGAATATCGGTCGGGCGCTCGATGAGCGCGGTCATGGAGAAGCGGCCGAGGAGAAGCGTGATCGCCTTGAGCGAACCATCCTCGGTCCATTCCCGGACCACGATGTCGTCCACCGGCTCGAGCGAATGGATCGCGGTCGCATGGTTGCCGTAGTCGATCACCACGATCCGGTCATCGTCAGGGGCGGGCAGGAGCCGCGATTCGATCTCTTCGACCATGTCGGGGAAGACCACGCTCAGAAGGGCTGGATCCGTCAGGACGCCGAGGGAGATCTCTCCTTTTCGATCGAGTTCGCCCGCGGAGGTGACCGCGAAGCGCGCCACGCCCTGCAGGATGTAGTTCTCTTCAAGCAGCCATTCCAGGAAGGCCTTGGCCGAGGCCTGCCGGCCCGCGTCGGCCTTGCGGTCGCGGATTCGACCCGCGACCTCGGAAACCGCCCGCTGCATGGCCGCGAAATCGCCCACGGAGACGAAGACAGCCTTGAGGACCGCCTGAACCTCGTGCTCGATCTCGCGAAGTCGATCCTTGTCTTCGACCCGCTCGATCCGGAAGTGGCACAGCAGCTCCTTCGTGCCTTCTTCGGAAGCCGGGGCCACCGCCGTGACCTTGCCCCATTGTCGCTTGACGCTCAGGATGGGATGGATCGAAGACACCACCCGCAGGCCCGCTTTGCGGAAGTAATTCTTGAGGCTCTCGAAGATGAAGGGAGCGTCGAGGGTGTGCGTTTCCACGACCGTCACTTCGGCCGACACCGTCTTGCCCGCGATGACCCGGTTCTCTGGAACGCCCACGCTCCGGGCGCGGACGTGCAGGCCCGGTATGCCAGCGCCCGCCTGCCCGGCCTCGGGCACCTCGTTCACGAAGAAGTTGAAGTGCTGGATAAGCCGCTCCGCGAGCCGGGCGGCGTTGCCTTCAAGGGCAATGGAATCCGGCATTTCGCTGAAGACGGCGCGGCCGAAACTCAGGAGCAGGGCGGCTTCTTCTGGGGCGGATTTCGCCTTGAGTTGTTCTTCGACTTCCGCGAGCCGGAAGGCCCTGGCGCTTGGATCCTGGGTGATCATGAGAGACCTCGGGAGACGGGGGTGAAGCGGAACGGATGGGAGTCATCGCACCGCCAGATGGGCCGGTCTGACCGGTCAGGATGCTACACCGGCCGAACCGGGCAAGGGCAGAGATGCGAATGCCTCATTTCAAGGTACAAACGCCTCCGGCTGGGGCTTTCCGCGATGGCACATCGCGCACTGGATCGCGCTCTCCTTGACCGTCGCCTTGAAGTAGTCAGCCTTCCGGGCCTTCATGTCCGCAACGAGCCGGATCATGCGCCGGGCATCCGTCTTCTGCTTGCGGTCGTCCTTCTCGTACTGCTCGCCCACGTGGCAAAACGCACATTTGACACCGAGTTGCGCGGCGAAACCCTCCATCATCCTCTTGAGGTCGTCCTTCGAGATGTTCTTGTCGAGGACCTGGAGGTTCTTGTGGTCGGGGGCGCCCTGGGCGGGCGCCGGACCCAGGGCGAGTGCGGCGGCGAAGGCGGAAAGGGGCAGAGCGATCTTGAGTCTCATGAGTGCTTCCTTCGAATCAGGTTGTTGGGATGAATGGAATTGAACGGCGAATAGAGAAGAGCGTACCCGCGCGTCCTCGACCCGGCAAGGGAGCCCTTAGACTCGGCCTCGTCCGCATGCCCCTGTCCTCGCCCGAACTTCCCCGCTTCTTCGCCGCCGCCGAGCCGCATCGGCTGGCCGTGCTCAAGGCGCTGTGGCCGGCCATCGCCGGGGAGGGCGTCGCCAATCACTCCGAGGTCGTCGGGATCCAGGGCGATGTGATGAGGGTGCGGGCGGACACGAATTCGTGGCTCAAGACAGTGCGGGACCTCAAGGGCACGCTGGTCATGCGGCTTCAGCGGGCCGCCGGCCCGCTCGCTCCCCGGGCCCTCGCCTTTGTCGAGGGGCCCATCACGCCACGCGCTCCGCGGCGGAAGGGGCGACCGGCCCTCCGCCCGGTGGCTCTTTCAGATCTTCCGAGTGCGGTACGCGAGGCCGCCCTCAAGATCCCCACACCGGAGGGCCGCGAGATCTACCTGCGCGCCGCGGCCGCGTTCGAGGCCCGGTTCAGGAAGCCTGCGACACCTTGAAGAACGAAAGCAGGCGTTCGAGGTTCTCCGCCTGCTGCCTCAGTTCCTCTGCGGTCGCCGACAACTCCTCCGACGCGGACGCGTTTTGCTGCGTCACCTGATCCACCTGTCCCATCGCCCGGTTCATCTGACCGACACCCGCCGCCTGCTCCGCCGATGCCGCGGCCAGTTCCTGCACCACTTCCGCCG
>CAZBTT010000276.1:0-6699 GCA_964494295.1 uncultured Acidobacteriota bacterium | reverse complement strand
TGAGAAGAACCCGGTAGGGAGGGGTCTTCTTCTCCTTCTTGACCGTCTTTGGCTTTTCGAGGACTTCGTCTTTGGGTGAGGGACTCATCGCGTGGCCGACAAGACTACTTCGAACGCCGGGTTGGGCGACCACTGAGCGCGCGGTTCGGGCTATCCTCCGCCCGCCTCCACATGCTCATCAACTGCGCGGCCTATCGGAAGGGCAAGAAACTCGCGGATATCTCGCTCGCGGAAATCCGGCAGTACACCGTCCAGCCGGACTGTTTCGTGTGGGTGGCGCTCAAGGATCCCGAGACCGCGGAGCTCGAGACCATTCAGGAAGAGTTCGACCTGCATGAACTCGCGGTGGAGGACGCCCAGCACGGTCATCAGCGCCCGAAGATGGATGAGTACGGCGCGGCGCTCTTCGTCGTTCTCCAGATCGTCGAACCCGTCGAGCACGAACTGACCACCGGCGAGGTGGCGATCTTTGTGGGCCACAACTACGTGGTGTCGGTGCGGCGCGACGCGGCTCACGGCTTCGCCGACGTCCGGCAGCGCTCCGAACTGGAGCCGGAACTCCTCCAGCACGGGCCGGCCTACGTTCTTTATGCCCTGATGGACGCGGTGGTCGATCGCTATTTCCCGGTTCTCGACGCCCTGACCGAGGAGATCGACGAGATCGAGGAGAGGATCTTCTCCGGCCAGAGCACGCGCGAGAACATCGAGGCCCTTTACGGATTGAAGCGCAAACTTATGGTCCTTGACCGCGCCACCGGTCCGCTCCTCGAGGTGGCTGGCAAACTGCATGGCGGTCGCGTGCCGCCGATCTGCGCCGGCCTCGACGAGTATTTCCGCGATGTCTACGACCACCTCCTGCGCCTCAAGCAAAGCATCGACAGCCTCCGCGACATGGTCACCACCGTCATCTCCGTGAACCTGTCCCTCATCACGATGCAGGAGACCGAGGTGACGAAGAGACTCGCGGCGTACGCTGCGCTCGCCGCGGTTCCCACCATGATCGCCGGCGTCTATGGGATGAACTTCGACCAGATGCCGGAGTTGCGGTGGGCGTGGGGCTATCCGTTCGCGATCGGCCTGATGGTGGTGGTGGACGCGTATCTCGTTTTCCGTTTCAAGAAGGCCAAGTGGCTGTGACGAGACGAGCGGGCCTGATGCTGTTCGCCCTGAGCCTGGCCCCGGCGTGGCCGGTTCAGGCTCAGACCGAGCCGGAACTCCCTCTCGTGTGGGTTCTTTCAACCGGCGGCACCATCTCCGGCCGCGGAGCCACTTCCACGAGCCTTGCCGACTACCGGTCGGGCGCCTTCCTTGGGGAAGAGCTCGTCAACGCGGTTCCCGAGATCCAAAAGGTCGCGCGGGTGAAGGTCGAACAGATCGCGAACGTGAGCAGCACCGACATCACGGTCGCGCACTGGCTGACGCTGGCGAAACGCATCAACGCGATCTTCGAGAGCGATCCAATGACCGCCGGTGTGGTCATCACGCACGGAACCAACACCCTCGAAGAAACCGCCTATTTCCTCAACCTCACCGTGAAGCACGATAGGCCGGTGGTGCTCGTGGGGTCGATGCGGCCGGCCACGGCGATCAGCGCCGATGGCCCGCTGAATCTCCTCAACGCGGTGCGTACCGCGGCCTCCACGGAAGCGCGCGGCAAGGGCGTGCTCGTGGTGCTGAACGACGAGATCAACGGCGCGCGCGATGTCACCAAGACCAACACCTATCGGGTCGAGACTTTCAAGACGCCCGAGCTCGGGCTGCTCGGTTACGTGGATGCCGATGCGGTCGTCCTCTACCGCGCCTCCCTCAAGCGTCACACGTCGCGGTCGGAGTTCGACGTCAGTGCGCTGACCAGCCTTCCCCAGGTCGACATCCTCTACTCCTACGTGCAGCCGAGTCCGGTGATGGCGCAGGCGCTGGTGGCGGGGGGCGCTCGCGGAATCGTCTTTGCCGGGACCGGGGCTGGACTCATTTCGACGGTCGAGCGGGAGTCGCTCAAGCCCATCCTCGCGCTGCCGCCCGATGTGCGGCCGGCGATCGTTCGCTCGAACCGCACCGGTAACGGGCGCGTGATCGCGCAGAGGGAGTACGACGCGATGGGAATCGTGCCCGCCGACAACCTCAACCCGCAGAAGGCGAGGATCCTGCTGATGCTGGCCCTCACGAAGACGAAGGACCCCGCCCAGGTCGCACGCATGTTCTCGGAGTACTGAGGGCCATAGGCGCGACGAGGCGGGAGTAGGATCCCGCGATGGCCCGACCCCACCGTGTACCCTCGCTCTGCCTCCTTCTCGTCCTGGCCGCGATCGCGCCCGCCGCGAGCACCGCCTTGGGGGAGGGCGCGTCGCCGCGCGTCGACTGGGAGATGGTGGCGAAGATTCGCGAGGAGGGGCTGCAGCGCTCCCAGGTCATGGAGACCGCGTCCTACATCGCCGATGTCCTTGGCGCCCGGCTGACCCTTTCGAACGACATGTCGCGCGCCCAGGCGTGGGCCGAGTCCCATATGAAGAAGCTCGGGCTCGTGAACGTGGTGGTCGAACCTTTCATGGACTACGGTATCCGCTGGGACAACGAGTACGTCTCCCTTCATCTGCTCGAGCCGGACTACCAGCCCATGGTCGGCTATCCGCTGTCGCATACCCCGGGCACCGACGGGAAGCAGACCACCTCCGTGGCGCTGGCGGAGATCCGCACCCGGGCCGACCTCGAGAAACACCGCGGCAAACTTCGCGGCGTCTCGGTGCTCTCGACTCCCCCGGCCGCGGTCGATCGAGCCCGGTTCGTCGCGGGAACGTCGCGCTACACCGACGCGGAACTCAAAGACCTCGAGCGGGCGATGTTGCCCACAGCCACACCGTCGCCCTCGCCCTCCCCCAAACCCAATCCCGACCTGGTGACGCCCGAAGAGAAGATGGCGTTCTACAAGGCGGAGGGTGTTGTCGCGGTGCTGCAGTCGGAGAGCGGATGGCCGGGCGCGGTGCGCGGCTTCGCCCGACCGGGCACCAAAGTCGATAACTGGGGACGCGCCGAGTCGCTGGCCGCACCCCCCATCGTGGCCATCACGCCGGAGCATTACAACCGGATGGTTCGCCTCTGCGAGCGCGGCGTGCCGGTCAGGATCGAAGTGGAGATCCGCAATCGCCTCGGAACCGCGGTCGAGAAGGCGAGCAACGTCCTCGGCGAGATCCCGGGCACGGGCCTCAAGGACGAAGTGGTGATGATCGGCGCGCACTTCGATACCTGGCACGCGAGCCCCAACGCCAGCGACAACACCTCGGGGGTCGCGGTGATGCTCGAGGCCATGCGCATCCTGAAGGCAGTGGGAGCGGCTCCCCGAAGGACCATCCGCGTCGCTTTGTGGGCGGGTGAGGAGCAGGGGCTCCACGGCTCGCGCGAGTACGTGCAGAAGCACTTCGGCGATCCGAAGAGTCCACAGGGCGTGACCGCGGCCTACGACAAACTCTCCGCGTACTTCAATCAGGACTACGGCCCCGGGCAGTATCGGGGTATCTATCTGCAGGGCAACGAGCGGGCGCGGCGGATGATGACGGCCTGGACGGAGCCCTTTCACGACCTCGGGATGACCACGGTGTCTATTCTCGGCGTGGGCAGCACCGACCACGTCTCGTTCGACCGTGCGGGCCTTCCGGGCTTTCAGTTCCTGCAGGACCGCGTGGGCGGAACCGGGGGCCACACCAACTTGGACTTCATCGAAACCCTTCCGCCCGAAGACCTCATGAAGAACGCCACGATCGTCGCCTCGTTCGCGTATCACGCGGCCATGAGCGACACGCGGGTACCCCGCAAGGGTCGCTGAGGCCATGATGCGATTGACCAACGCCCGCATACTTGCCATCGTCGTCTGCTTCGCCTCGAGCGGCGCCCTCGCTCAGGCACCCGGGCCCCCCGTCCCCGGCCGCACCGTACTCGTGAAGGCCGCTCGGATCATCGACGGTCTGGGTGGGGAGCCCCTCACAAACGGTGGTGTGCTGATCCGCGGCGAACGCATAGAACGGGTCGGCCCCTCCGCGGGCATCACCGCGGATACGGTCATCGACCTTGGCAACGCCACGGTGCTGCCCGGCCTGATCGACCTGCACACGCACCTGACCGACGAGGTGGGCACGAACTGGGAGACCAACCTCCTCACCACCACACCCGGCCGCGCGGCCATCTACGGCGCGGTCAACGCCCGCACCACGCTTTTGGCCGGGTTCACCACCGTGCGCGACATGGGGCCGACCTGGCCTTACGTCGACATCGACCTGCGCTACGCGATCGACAAGGGCTCGATTCCGGGGCCGCGGATTCAGGCGGCCGGCAACTATGTTTCGGCCACCGGCGGCGCGGGCGACGCGCGTCAATTCTCGATCTACGTGGACGTGCCGATTGTGAAGAACCTCGCCGACGGCGTCGACGAGGTGCGCCGGGTCGTGCGCACCAATCTGAAGAATGGCGCCGACTTCATCAAGATCCTGGCCACTGGCGCGGTCATGTCGAAGGGCATTCCGCCCGGCTCGCAGCAGTACACCGATGCCGAGCTCGCGGTGGCCGTCGAAGAGGCCGCGCGCTGGGGCAAGTTCGTGGCGGCGCACGCGCACGGCGCCGAAGGCATCAAGGCGGCCCTGCGGGCGGGCGTTCGCACCATCGACCACGGCAGCATGCTCGACGAAGAAGGCGCGCGTCTGCTCAAGGAGAAGAACGCCTTCTTTGCCCCCACGCTTTACGTCGGCCACTCGATCCTGCACGACAACCAGGCGCTCAACATTCCGGCCCACCAGGTCGAGCGCGAAAAGGCGATGCAGGGCACGCAGGAGAAAGCGTTCCGCATAGCACTCGCGCACAAGCTGCCCATGGCGTTCGCCACCGATGCCGGCGTCTTTCCGCACGGCGACAACGCGCGCGAGTTCAAGCTGCGCGTGGACCTGGGTCAGCCGCCGATGGCCGCCATCGAGGGCGCTACACGGATCGCCGCCGCGGCCATCGGGTGGGACGATCGTGTCGGCACGCTGCAGCCCGGCCGCTTCGCCGACCTCATCGCCGTGGACAAGGATCCGCTCGCCGATATCACCGAGCTCGAACGCGTGCGCTTCGTGATGAAGGGCGGCGTGGTGCAGAAGTCGAAGTAGCGCGCCTCAGCTCTTCGACCCGAGTTGGACCTGCGCCAGGAGGCTTCTAGGAATCGCCGTCATGTGCGGATCCCGATGTACGAGCACCGCTGACGTGGCCCGGGCCGCCCCTGCGATGAGCGAGTCGACCAGAGGGATTCGCGACCCTGAACTTCGCGAGATGTGCCAGGCCGCCTCCGCCGCCTGTTTGTCGATCGCGACAATCCCGTCGGCCATCTCCTCGTATCCCGAGGTCGCGTCGTCGATGCCTCGCGCGCTGGCTCCCAGTTCCTTCATCCGCCGACGGAATTCGACCAGGGTCGGGGTTGCGATCAGGATCTCCGACGCCTCTTCTTCGATCAACTCCTGCACGCGAGCAGCTCCGGCTTCGTTCCGGTAGTGCGCCAGGATCGCGGACGTGTCGAGCAGATATCGCGCCATGGCTCTAGGCTTCTCGCTCGCGTTCCGTCAGGAGTTCCCGAACTGAATCGCGACGGGGCGAGAACCGTTTGCCTTGGCCCCGCAAACCGCGGCTGAGCGCCTTCTTGTCTGGAATCACCCGAACGCGCATTTCGTCGGGACCGTGGCCGCGGCTCTTGATCGGCGTCCATTCCAGGCGATAGCCCGGCTGGATGTTGAACAGCCGCCCTACGGCCGCCGGTATGGTAACCATGTTCTTCTGGGTAACCGTCGTGATCATGGAATCGATCCTACTCCATGAATGTGTCACCAACCTCAGACGGCGAAATAGCGCGCCTCAGCTCTTCCAGGCCTGCTCGCGATCGCGGCGGACGGGCACCCGCTTTCCCTTGATCGTGGTGGCCCGCAGGGTTTCGATGATGCTGTCGGCGATGTCGGCGGGCACTTCGACCAGAGAGAACCGATCCGTGATCTGGATGGCGCCGATAGCGCGAGCATCCACACCCGCCTCGTTGACGATTGCGCCCACCAGGTCGCCGGCGCGTACGTTGGCTGCGCGACCCGCGCCGATGTAGAGCCTCGCCACGTCCCATTCGGGCGTGATCCGCTTCTTGCCTCCGAAGCCTTTTCCAACCGGCTTCCCGCCATCGGCCTTAGGGCCGCCGAACTTCGGCGCTGGGCCGCGGTCGTGATGCGATGTGGGCCTATCGGGCCGGATCGTGACGGACGGGATCTCTTCGGCCTCGACACCGTCCCTGGCATCGACCATCTTCACCGCCGCCGCGGCGACGTCCATGATGTCGAACTCCTGGGCCAGTGAATCGACGACCGCTCGGAAGTGGTCGAGGTCGCCCGCGACGATGGTCTCCCGCAGGGCGGCCTTCGTCATTTCGATCCGTCGGGCGCGAAGGTCGGCCACCGTGGGCACCGCCGCGATCTGGATCTTCTGCTTGGTGAGGAACTCGATGTTGCGGAGCAGGCGATGTTCGCGGGGCTCGGCGAGTGTGATGGCGACGCCGTCGCGGCCGGCCCGGCCGGTGCGGCCGATGCGGTGGACATAGGCCTCGGCCGAGGTGGGGACGTCGTAGTTCACGACGTGCGACACGTGCTCGACATCGAGGCCACGCGCGGCCACGTCGGTGGCGATGAGCAGGTCGGCGGTGTTGGCGCG
>CAZBTT010000275.1:0-6704 GCA_964494295.1 uncultured Acidobacteriota bacterium | reverse complement strand
CGATCATCAAGGCACAAAAATCTCACTTGAGTCCGTGTGGCGAGACGGACTTTATCCACACGTCGATGAGCATGGTCGCGCATTCAAGATCAAACCCGGCGAAGCGATTGGCATCAGCATCGAGTGGAGCGCCCCGCTAAAGATCACGCGCCCACTCAGAATCGCGGCGTTCATTGGCGGCTACTCGTGGCAGCCTTTCGATGTGGCGCCTCCAGTCAACCCAGCCAAGATCATCAACAAGGAGCCGGTTGTCGCGACCGTGTCGTTCAATGGGCAGGACGGCATTGCGATCATCACGCCTGCGCAGACTGGACACCAGTTAAATCTGACGGATGTGACGTTGAAACTTCCGCCTGTGCTGGACCACAATCTCAATAATGCGTACTTTCAACTTATTCAGACCGGGCGACGAAACCTCTTCAATGTGCCGTTTTCATGGATGGACCGCACGCGCAGTTTGCGGGACATCCAAGGCGAAAGCGTCATCACGCTCGGACCCGGCGAACCGCTGCAGATCAGTCTGAGAATGGCGCGCGACACTACGCGACCGTTCATGTTCGACGCCATCTTGGGCGGCGTCACCTACAAGCAGCCGCCCGACGCCATCGCCGCGGTCTGCGAGATCACCCACGTCTACGACCGCGCCGAGGCCCTCGAGGTTATCCAGCGCTCACGCGCGGACTACCTCGCCCGCTACGCCCATCTCGCCGCGATCCTCAAGGATTTCACCGCCGCCTTGCTGTAATCACCGCGGATACCTGAACGACAGGTCCGGATGTTTCGGGGCTTTCGGGACGGGCCTTGGATCCTTCTTGATCTCGGCGAGCAGGTGCGCGATGGCGGCGTCGAGCTGGGCATCCTGGCCCTTGAAAGTCGCGTGGGGCAGGTTGTCCACGACGATGTCGGGGTCGAGGCCGTGGCCCTCGATAAGCCACTTCCCTTCCGGACCGTAGACGCCGGTCTGAGGCGCGCGCGCGACGCCGCCGTCGGAGAGTCGATTGACGTCCGAGAGCCAGACCTCGCCGCCCCACGTGCGCGTGCCGATGACCTTGCCGAGACCAAGCCGGCGGAAACCGTCCGCGAACGCCTCGCCGTCCGACGCCGTGGCCTCGTCGACGAGGACCACGAGATGACCGCGCGGGGCGAACTGCATGTTCCACGTCGGCTCGCCCGACCGGCCCTGCCAGAACATCCAGGCGCGGCGCATGAGCTTTGAGAGCAGGAAACTGTCGATGTTGCCGCCGCGGTTGTGCCGCACGTCGATCACGATGCCCGCGCGGTTGAACGAGGGATAGAAGTTCCGGTACCACGACGTGAGGTCGCCTCCGCCCATCGCGCGGAGATGAACGTAGCCGATCTGGCCGTTCGACTTCTCATCCACCGCGAGACGCCGCGTGTGCTCCCAGTCGGTGTATCGAAGGTTGGCGCCTTCGGTGGTCGGCGTCACGATGACGTCGCGCGCCGGCGCTGCTCCCGACTTCACTCTCAACAGGACCTGCTTCCTCTCCTGGCCGCGAAGGAGGGACTCGAACTGATCGGTCGAGAGCGCCTCGACGCCGTTCACCGCCTGGATCACGTCGCCCACGCTGATGTTGAGATCGGGATCGGCGAGGGGCGCGCGTTCATCGGGATAGTCGGGGTCGTGGCGGTAGATGTAGTCGATCCGGTAGCCGCCGAGTTTCGCGTCGCGCACGAGGCGGGCTCCGAGGGTGGGGACCTTGATGTCGTCGGGGCCCGCGCGCAGATCTCCGCCGCGCACCGCGGTGTGAAGGATGCTCAACTCCCCCACCATCCAGCCGATGAGATCGGAAAGCTCTTCGCGCGTGGTGATGCGTTCGACGAGGGGCAGGTGGCGCTTCAAGACGCCGGCCCAGTCGACGCCGTGCATGTTGCGGTCGTAGAAGTAGTCGCGCTCCATTCGCCACGCATCGACGAAGATCTGTTTCCAGTCTTCGCGCACATCGATCGGGAACGCCCAGCCCGAAAGATCGACGCGGCTCTTGGGCAGTTCGGCAGGCGCGGGCGCCTTGCCGTTGGCGTCGATGACGAAGAGATCCTCGCGCTTGCGCACCAGCGCCTTCTTGCCGTCAGCGGAGACCTCGTACGTCGTGATGTCCTCCATTACTTTCACGGCCTTGGGGTCCTTGTTCGTTATCTCGAGGGCCATGAGATGCCTCTTGCCCTCGGCGCCCGGGTCGTCCGCGAGCCAATAGAGCGTCTTCGCGGTGGCGGTGAGGCCGTTGAAGTCACCCGAACCCGCGGGCACCTCGTAGATGCGAGTCGATAGGCCGTCGAGGTCGATGTCGACCCGGGGGGCGGCGATCGGTGTTGGTGTTGGTGTCGGTGTCGCGCTCGCGCTCGGCGAGGGCGAGGGGGCGGGGCTGGGCGCGGGCTTTGGCTCCGCCGTTTCGGGATTCAACTCATCCGCGGGCTTGAACGGAGGACGCAGCCCTTTCTTGAGCGCGACCTGATAGATCTTCATCGGCCGATCGAAGTAGGGCTCCGGCTGACGCGGTCCCCATGGCGATCCGACCAGCGACCTCAGGTTGCGGTCGGAGAGGAAGTAGAGCCACTTCCCGTCGGGACTGAAGGACGCGCTCACCGAGTTGACCCGATCGCTTGTCACGGGAGTGGTCGTCTTCGTCTCGACGTTGTAGAGGAGGATCTGCGCGAATGTGTTCGACGCAGTCTGCGACCAGGCGATCCAGCGGCTGTCCGGCGACCAGGCAAACGAGAAGCCCCCTTCCTCGTTCGGGGCGAATTTCCTTTGCTCCTTCGTCGCGATGTTGAAGAGCCACACGTCGCTGTTGTTGTCCGTGTACACGATCCACTTGCCATCGGGCGAGGGCAGCCCGTCGAACCGCAGCACCTTTCCGTCGCTGGTGAGCGCCTTCTCGTCACCCACGCCGTTTCCCGGGAGAGTCGCGAACTCAAACTCTCCGCTCGCGTCGGAGAGCGCCAACAGGCTTTTCCCGTCGGGCATGAAACGAACGTCGCGGTATCGCACGCCGGGCCTGCGAGACGCGTGGACAAGGCGGCCGGGGCCCGACGGAGCCACGAAGACGCGGCCACGCGAGGTCAAGACAACCGACTCGCCCTTGGGATGCAGATGCACCGACGTCAGCGATTCCATGGGTTTCTTCACCCACTTCTCGCGCAACTGATCGAAGTCCGAAGGCAGGGTGATCGGAACCATCCGCTCGGCTCCGGCGGCGATGTCGTAGAACCACAAATCGGCGCCCACCTGGTAGACAAGGCGGCCCGCGTCGAGTGCGGGACGCTTCACGTCCCAGCCGGAGTGTTTCGTGTGTTGCCGCGCATCGCCGCCGCTTTCGTCCATCGACCAGATGTTCATCGTCCCGTCGCGGTCAGTGACGAAGTAGACGCGACCGTTCCACCACTGCGGGGAATGGCTTTCGCCGCTATAGCCCTGGGTGAGGACCTGGGCTTCGGGCTGGCCTTCGCTGAACTTCCAGATCTTGCGCGCGGTGCCGCCCTTGTAGCGCTTGGTTACGTTGTTATGAAACGCCGGACGCACGAAGAAGAGCGTCTTGCCGGAGGCGTCATACGATCCTTCCGACGCTTGGCTGAGAGGAATCCGCGTTCGATCGCCGGTCTTCAGGTTGAGAGAAACGAGTTGCGGGTCGGGGAGGGTCGCGAAGTGCTGCGTGGTGTAGACGAGTTCACCCGACGGTGTCCACGCCGTCGCGGTCGAAGGCTCGGCCTCGTACGTCCGGCGGACGGGAACGCCGCCCTCGATCGGCATCGTGTACACCTCCACCGGGCCCTCGTATCGCGCGGTGAACGCGACGGTCTTGCCGTCGGGAGACAACACGGGATCCGACTCCTGCCCGGGGTGCGTCGTGAGGCGACGCGCGAGCCCGCCCCTGGTGGGCACTGCCCACAGGTCGCCTTCGGCAGCGAAGACGACGGTGTCGCCGCGCAGCGTCGGGAACCGATAGAAACCCTGGGCCGCGCCGGCCGGAGCATTCTGAGCGGGCGCGAAGTGAGCCGGCAGGAGCAATGCGGCGACGAAGCCAAGGGCGGCGAAGCGACGACGGTTCATGGGATTGAATCTCCGAAAGTGTGGGTGGCGATGAGGCTACCCGTTTTCGAAAGTTCCGGCAGGGATGTCGTCACAACTAAACTTGCCTGTTCGCTTTTCAGATCGGAGGCCGTTTGGAGATCGTCCAACAACTGTTGTGGTTCCTGAAGCCCGAGGGCATTCAGTGGCTGATATCGACCGGTGGTCTGCCGGTGATCTGCCTCATCATCTTCGCGGAGACCGGCTTTTTCGCGCTGCTCCCCGGCGACTCTCTGCTGGTCCTGTGCGGAATCATCGCGGCCACGCCTGGTGCTGACGGTCAGCCCCTTCTTCCGCTCTGGGCTCTCCTTGCCATCGTCCCGGCCTGCGCGATCCTGGGTGACCAGGTGGGATACTGGATCGGCTCCTGGTTCGGCAAGACCCTGTACACCTGGCCGGAGAAGAGTCTTCTCGGCATACCGGTCTACAGGCGCGCCTATCTCACCAGGACCGAGGACTTCTATGCCCGCTGGGGCACGTTCTTCATCGTGGCCGGGCGCTGGGTGCCGATCGTGCGCACCTTCGCGCCGATCGTCGCGGGCATGGTCAAGATGCCTTTTCCGACTTTCATCTTCTACAACGTTATCGGCGCTTTCACCTGGGTGTGGAGCATGGTCCTCGCGGGCTACTTCCTGCCTCCGATCCTCAAGACCATGGCCCCCGGGTTCGATCTCGCCCGGAACATCGACAAGATCGCTATCGTGATCGTGGGACTGTCCTTGCTGCCGATCATCTGGACGGTGTACAAAGAACGTCAGGGGGAAAGATAGATGAAGCGAAGCCAAAGACTCGGCGTGTGCGCGGTCATGTGGGTGTCGCTCTTCGCCGCGCCAACGAACGCGAGCGAGATTGGCGCCTTCCTCACTCTCCCCACGCCGACCAAGGACTGGAAGACGGGTTTCGGCTTCCACGCGGCCCTCATCTCTCTGCCCTTTCTGCAGGCCGGCGGGGAGTTCGCGAGGATGAGCGGCGAGGAACCGACGACGTCGATCGAGACCTACACCGCGCAGGTCGAGTTGAACCCTCCGACGCCGAAGATCTCTCCGTTTATCGGCATAGGCCTCGGCGCCTATCGGCAGAAGTTTGGAGACACAAGCGACTGGGGCAGCGTGAACGCGATCTTCGGCGGCGTCCGCGTGCCCATCGGCGTGGCGCGCCTTCGCGCGGAGTTCCGCAAGACGAGCCTCTCCGGCACGCCGCGGGTGAACGTCGACAAACGTTTCTCCCTCGGCGTCAGCTTCAAATTCTGACGCGACGTCAATCGCGGTAGGTCGCGTCCTTCCGGTCCAGCATCCGCAACAGCCCCGGCCAGGCAAGCCCCCCACCCGCGCCTCGAAGAACCTGCTTGGCCGCCGCCTGCGCGCCCCCGATGATCCTGGGGTCGATCGGAATCAACTCCCCCCCGCCCGCCTGAGCCCGCACCTGGATCGCGCAGGCGGATTCGAAGATGTACATCAGCAGGAAGGCGTCCGCGATGTTGTCCGCCACCGTGAGCAGGCCGTGATTGCGGAGCATCAGGAAGTTCCTGTCGCCAAGGTCCGCCACCAGGCGCGGCTTCTCGGCTTCATTGAGCGCCACGCCTTCGTAGTTGTGGTAGCCGAGGGAGGAGAGCACGAAGATCGACTGCTGCGAGATGGGTAGAACGCCGCCCTTCTGCGCGCCCACCGCGACACCGTTCAGGCTGTGCAGGTGAAGGACGCACTTTGCGTCCTCGCGCGCGGCGTGAATCGCGCTGTGGATCGTGAAGCCCGCGGGGTTGATCTCGAACGGGCTCGGCATCGCTTTCTCTCCGGAGAGGTTCACTTTCACGAGGCTCGAGGCGGTGACCTCCTCGAAGAGCATCCCGTACGGGTTGATGAGGAAGTGATGTTCCGGGCCGGGAACGCGGGCGGAGATGTGAGTGAAGATGAGATCGTCCCAACGGTAGTGAGCGGCGAGGCGGTAGCAGGCGGCGAGATTCACGCGCTGCTCCCACTCGGCTTCGCTGACCTTCGCTTTGACGGTCGGATCGGTTGTGGTCATGGTGTTGGAGATCTCCTTGGGGTGGCGGGCGAGCATAGCCGCGGGTCACGAGCCCCGGAGCCAGCCCGATCGACGCGGGTGGATATGCTGGCGGTCATGATGAAGAAGCTGTTCCTGATGCTCTGCCTGCTGCCATTGACGGCCGACGCCGCGTCCCGGCCACGGCTCAAGACCGTGGACAAGGTAGACATCGAGCGGTTCATGGGAGCCTGGTACGTCATCGCGGCCATCCCCACCTCCATCGAAAAGGAGGCCTACAACGCGGTCGAAACCTACCGGCTGAATCCCAAAGGCGCGGTCGACACGGTCTTCACGTTCAACAAGGGCGCCTTCGATGGGCCGGCCAAGCGCTACACGCCGCGCGGCTTCATCAAGGACAAGGTGAACAACTCGACCTGGGGGATGCGGTTCATCTGGCCCTTCAAGTCCGAGTTTCTGATCACCTACCTCGACGCGAGCTACTCTCAGACCAACATCAGCCGGAACAAACGTGATTTCGCGTGGATCATGGCGCGGACGCCGGAGATTCCCGATGCCGACTACCAGAAGCTCCTGCTCGAACTGACCGCTCAGGGATACGGCCTCACGAAGCTGCGGA
>CAZBTT010000274.1:0-6723 GCA_964494295.1 uncultured Acidobacteriota bacterium | reverse complement strand
TTCGAGTTCGGCACGAAATGGGATGTGCTGGATGGGATGCTTCAGCTCACCGGCATCATCGAGCGTCGCTTCTGGGCGAACGGCCATCCGATGCATCAGGCCGCCACGGATGTCGCGCGGCGGGCTATCCAGCGCGCGGGCATCACCCCCGGCCAGGTGGGCATTCTGATCAGCACTTCGGTTTCGAAGGACTATCTCGAGCCGTCGATGGCGAGCATGGTTCACGGCGATCTCGGCCTGACCCAGGAGTGCCGGAATTTCGACCTCGCGAACGCGTGTCTCGGTTTTCTGAATGGGATCGAAGTCGCGGGCCGCATGATCGAATCCGGCGCGGCCGACTACGCTCTCCTCGTCGATGGCGAGAGTGCCGGCGACGTGGTCGAAGCCACGATCACCCGCCTTCAGGATCCGAGCACCACGCTCCGCGATTTCTGGGAAGCCTTCGCCACACTCACTCTCGGCTCCGCCGCGGTCGCGATGGTCCTCACCAAGGGCTCGCTTTCGCAAACCACTCATCGAGTGAACGGCTGCGTCTCGCTCGCCGACACCGCGAACTCCCGCCTCTGCATGGGCACGGCCGAGCGCATGGTGACGGACTCCACGCGACTCCTCAAGGCCGGCGTCGTCCTCGCCCAGAAGACCTGGGGCCTCGCGTCGAACCAGTTGAACCGCTGGTCGGAACAGGGCATCGGTCACTACATCTGCCATCAGGTGGGGGCGTCGCACATGCAGGCGCTGGTCGAAGCCCTGGGCATCAACTTCGCTAAGTGCGTCCTCTCCTACCCCACTCACGGCAACGTCGGCCCCGCGGCCGTGCCTCTCACGCTGGCCCTCGCCACCGAGTCAGGCCGCGTGAAAGAGGGCGATCACGTGGCGCTCATGGGCATCGGATCCGGCCTCAACGTCACCATGATGAGCGTGACGTGGTGAAGCCAAGGGGGCCAGAGACGGACCCGGCCCCCTTGGGCACCCCCGCGGCCTTCGGCGCGACGAAGCATCCCTGACGTTCGCGATGCCGGAATGAATCCGGCATCACGAGCATGGTGTCGTCGAGCCTGCGGCCGGTTCCTGAGGGAATCACACTGTGGCAACCCCGGCCTGGCGCGAACTTTTCCCCTTCGAGAGCAAGACTCTCGAGGTTCCTTCGGGCCGCCTCCACTACGTCGATGAAGGGCCGAGGGTCGCAAATCCGATCCTCTGCCTGCACGGCAATCCCACGTGGGCGTTCCACTATCGCCGGCTGATCGCCGAAGCGCGACCGTTCCATCGCGTGATCGCCCTCGATCACATGGGCATGGGTCTCTCCGATCGGCCGACAAACTTCTCGTACACCCTCGCAGATCACGTGAAGAACGCGGTCGCGTTCGTCGACGCGCTGGACCTCAAAAAGATCACCCTCGTGGTTCACGATTGGGGCGGCGCCATCGGCATGGGCGTGGCCCTCGCCCGGCCCGAGCGGATCGCGCGCATCCCCGTGATGAACACCGCGGCTTTCTTCATCCCCCGCCTGCCCCAGCGGAACGCGATCTGTCGCATGGGGTTCATCGGCGAGTTCATTACACGAGGGCTGAACGGCTTCGCCCGCGCCGCAACCACGCAGACAACGTCCGTGCCGCTTCACCCTGACGTTCGCGCGGGTTACCTGGCGCCTTACGCGTCGTGGCGGCGTCGCATCGGCATCTGGAACTTCGTGCGCGACATCCCGATGGAGCCGACGCATCGCTCCCGCGCGACGCTCGCGAAGATCGACGAGGGTCTGAGGTCACTCCAAAAGCCGATCCAGATCCTGTGGGGCGAACGCGACTGGTGCTTCACTCCTGAGTTCCGCGAAGAGTGGCAGAAGCGCTTCCCGAACGCCTACGTTCACAAGTTCGACGACGCCTCGCACTACCTGATCGAGGATGAACCCGGCGGTGTGATCGCGCGCATTCGCGACTTCGCCTCTTGAACGTGCCGGACCTGCTCGCGGGCTCGGGGCGGGAGGCCCCCGACCGCGACGCCATCATCGCCCCCGACGGTCGCTCTGGCTGGACGCGAATCACGTACAGAGAACTCGATCGGGCCGTCGACGCCCACGCGCTCGCGCTGGCCCGGGGCGGAGTCTCCCGTGGCGAACTGGCCCTCGTTATGGTGCCGCCCGGGATACCGCTCATCACCCTCTTCTACGGGCTGCTGCGCCTCGGCGCGGTTCCGGTGATGATCGATCCGGGAATGGGCTTTCGCGCGTTTTTGAAGTGTGTCGAGACCACGCGCGCCACAACGCTCGTGGGTATCCCGAAGGCGCAGGTCGCGCGGATCCTGTTTCCACACCCCTTCGCGACGGTTCAGCGGAGGTTCGTCATCGGGCCGTCGTTCATGGGCGCGTTGGGCCGGAGCTTGAACACCACCACCGTGGAGCCTGCGACGGCCTCGACCCGCGCCGAACTCTCAGCAGACGATCCCGCCGCCATTCTCTTCACCTCGGGCAGCACCGGGCCGGCGAAAGGGGCGCAGTACTCGGTCGGGAACTTCTTTGCCCAGCGCGATGCCCTCCAGGCTCTCTACGGCTTCAAGGCGGGCGAAGTCGACCTGGCTGCGTTCCCACTCTTCTCACTCTTCGACGCCGCGTTCGGGATGACGAGCGTGATTCCTGACATCAACCCGGCCAAACCCGCGGAATGCCGGCCGGAGAAGATCGTCGAAGCGATCACGCTTCACAAGGCGACATCCGCGTTTGGATCCCCCGCCATCTGGTCGCGTGTCGCGCCGTGGTGCGCAGCGAGCGGTGTGAAGTTGACGGGAATGAAGCGTGTCCTGATGGCCGGTGCTCCGGTGCCGCTCAAACTCGTCCGCGCGATGCGCAACGCGTTGCCCGACGACAGTGACGTCCACACACCCTATGGAGCGACCGAATCGCTGCCCGTGGCCACGATTTCGGGCCGAGAGGTCGAGGCGGCGGCGGCGAAGGTCGAGTCGGGTGCGGGAACCTGCGTCGGACGGCCCGCGTCGACCATCGACCTCAGGATCATCGCGATACGCGACGAAGCCATCGCGTCTCTGGAGAACGAACCGGCCCTCGCTCCGGGCGAAGTCGGCGAAATCTGCGTGCGCGGCGGCGTGGTGACGAGGGCGTATCACAATCGTCTCGAAGCGACCGCGGCCTCGAAGATCGGCGATGGCGAAGGCACGTGGCATCGCATGGGGGATCTCGGCTATCTCGACCGCGAGGGCCGGCTCTGGTTCTGCGGTCGCAAAGCCGAAGCCGTCTTCACGGCGCAGGGACCGATCTTCACCGATCAGATCGAATGTCGTTTCTCGGGTAGCCCGCGGTTTCCTCGCGTGGCCCTGGTCGGCGTCGGGCCCAAAGGACAGGCGCGGCCCGTTCTCTTGCTGGAAGGCGCGCCCGATGAGAGTTTGAGAACTGAGGCGAAGCGCGTCAGCGGCATCGACGACGTCCGCTTTCATCCCCGATTCCCGGTCGACCGCAGACACAACGCCAAGATCCACCGTCTCGACCTCGCGGTTTGGGCGGCCACTCATCCCGCCTGAACTTAGCTAGGCTCGACGTCGCAACGAAGGAGAACGAACGCCGTGGCCAAGCCGCTTGAAGGAGTCCGGGTGCTCGAGATGGGCCAGCTGATGGCGGGCCCGTTCGCCGGCACCATCCTCGCCTACTACGGCGCGGAAGTGATCAAGATCGAGCCTCCGAAAACCGGCGACCCGGTCCGGACGTGGCGCGGCGTCGACGAGGACGGCACCTCGATGTGGTGGCGGTCGCTTGGCCGCAACAAGAAGTGCATCACGGTGGACCTTCGCCTCGAAGAGGGCCGGACCCTCGCGCGTGAACTCGCCTGGAAGAGCGATGTGATCGTCGAGAACTTCAAACCAGGCACGATGGAGAAGTGGAGACTCGGGCCGGAGGACATCAAGGCGAAGAATCAGGATGTCATCTACTGTCGCGTCTCCGGATACGGCCAGACCGGCCCCTACTCGCACAAGCCCGGCTACGCGTCGGTCTGCGAGGGCGTGGGCGGCCTGCGCTACGTCAACGGCTTCCCCGATCGTCCGCCCTGCCGTCCGAATCTCTCGCTCGGGGACTCGCTCGCGGGCCTGCACGCCGCGCTCGGCATCGTGATGGCGCTTTACAACCGTTCCGGCCGACAGGGCCGTGAGGGCGGAGGCGCCGGGCAGGAAATCGATGTCGCGATCTACGAGTCGGTCTTCAACATGATGGAAGCGGTGGTGCCCGAGTTCGACCGCCTCGGCATGGTCCGGGAGCGCGAGGGCAGCAAGCTCACCGGCATCGTTCCCACGAATACGTATCGCTGCAAAGACGGGCTCTACGTGATCATCGGCGGAAACGGCGACTCGATCTTCAAGCGGCTCATGATCGCGGCCGGACGAGAGGACATGGCCAGCAACGCCGAGTACGCCACAAACGCGGACCGGGTGCGCAACGAACCCGCGGTAGACGGCGCGATCTCCGACTGGACCGCGACCCTCACCGCCGCCGAGGTGGTGGTAGCACTCGAGGCGGCGCAGGTCCCGGTGGGGTCGATCTACACCGTGAAGGACATGGTGAACGACCCGCACTACAACGCGCGGGGAATGTTCGAAGAAGTCGAGGTGGGCGGCCGGCCGCTCAAGATCCCGGCGATGTCCCCGAGGCTCTCCGGCACACCGGGCGGAACGGAATGGCCGGGACCGGCGGTGGGATCTCACAACTTTGAAGTCCTGAAGGCGGTTCTCGGGAAGACCGACGCGGAAATCGAGGCGCTGAAGGCCAATGGCACGATCTAAGACCTCAGTTTCACCCACACCGACTCCACTCTCGACCCTCGACCTGTACCGGAGCCGGGGCCTTGGGTCCAGAGTGGGCTTTGGTTCTCGTCCCGCCGTCGTGGTCGTCGACTACATCGTGGGCTTCACGGACCCAGCCTCCCCGCTCGCCGGCAACTTCGCGGATGAACTGCGGGCCACGAGGTCGCTCCTGAATGCCATGCGGCGTCGCGGCTTCCCGGTTCTCTTCACCACAACCGCGTATGACAAGGCGATGACCGAAGCCGGTGTGTTTGTGCGCAAGGTCCCCTCGCTCGCGGTTCTCCAACGCGGCTCACGGTGGGTCGCGATCGACCCGTCGCTCAAGCGCCGCAACGGCGAGGTGGTCATCGAGAAGCAATACGCCTCTGCATTCTTCGGTACCCCGCTCGCCTCGACCCTCCACGCTCAAGGCGTCGACACATTGATCGTCACCGGCTGCACGACCAGCGGCTGCGTCCGCGCTACCGTAGTGGACGGCCTGCAGCACGGCCTCCGCGTGATCGTCCCCCGCGAATGTGTGGGCGACCGCGCCCAGGGCCCGCACGAAGCCAACCTGATCGACATCGACGGCAAGTACGGCGATGTGATGGAACTTAGTGAGGTTCTCGCGCTCGTCGCGCAACTTCCTTAAGCCCCGCTGGTGGCGTCGTGGAGGAGATCGTCCCAAAGGAGGACGCGGTTGGCGTTGCCCGCGACGCGTTCCCGGGCTTCGACGACCTTCGCAAACAGACCAAACGCATCGACGGGGCCCTGGGCCGCGCGCGCGATCGCGTCGCTCACTTCAGCGTGAACGAGCGAATCGACGCTTCCTCCCGTCTGGAGGACGGCGATGTCGCGCAGCAGCGTGGCGAAAAGGTGAAGCGTCGCGTCGCGGTCGTTTTCCTTGCCTCCCGCGATCGTCGCGGCGTTGAAGGCAGCCAGGCCCGCGTCCTTTCCGCCCGCAAGACTCAGCAGGATCTGGTCGCGCAAATCATCGAGGGGGGGACGCGTCTCCAGCGCGCGGGCGAGACTCCCGGCCGAGGCAAGTGCCCGCACCCTCGCCTCCGCGGGTTCCACACCCGACGCGATGAGATGGCCTTCGATCAGGTTCTGCGGCACACCCGAAAGCCGAATCTCGGCGCAGCGGGAGCGAATGGTGGGGCGAAGGAACGAGGGAGCGGACGAGGTGAGGAACACCACCGCGCCCATGGCCGGCTCCTCGAGACTCTTGAGGAAGGCATTCGCCGCCTGAACGTTCATCCTCTCGGCGTCCACCACCACCGCGACACGCCGCGTGCCCTCCCAGGGCCGCTGCTGCAGCCAGTTGCCGAGTTTGCGCATGTAGTCGACGTCGATCTGCTTGCCGACCCGTTCCTTCCGATCCTTCGCGCGATCATCGGCGTGGCCGATCAGTTCCTCGTCGATCCCCTGCACATCATCGCGCCCGAGGATCACCATGTCCGGATGCACGTTCTGCGCGGTGCGATGACAATGCGAGCAGGCCTCGCACGGGCCGCCATCGGGTGATTCGCACAGCAACGTCCGGGCTACCAGTTCGGCCAAGGTCCGCTTGCCCACTCCGTGAAGGCCGTGCAGGAGGATCGCGTGATGAAGGCGCCCCTCTTTCATCGAGCGCCACAAACCCTCGCGCGCGTACTCATGTCCGAGCACGCCCTCAAACGGGGTGCTCACAGCCGGCCCCCGAAACGTTGCTTGACCCGGGTCAGGATGCGGGCTGCGAGCGTCGCCACATCGGCGGCGCCGCCGAACACTTCGAATCTCTGGGGCTCCGCCTTCGCGAGCTCGAGGAAGGCGTCGCGGACGCGCCCGTGGAAGGCCGGCGACTCCGCATCGAGGCGATTCGCGGCGCCGCGTTCGCGCAGGCGGGAGATGGCCACGTCGACATCCAGGTCGATGAGGATGGTGAGGTCGGGCGTCAGGCCG
>CAZBTT010000273.1:0-6740 GCA_964494295.1 uncultured Acidobacteriota bacterium | reverse complement strand
GCTCAGGCCCCCGACGGGACGACCGGGCCGGGGATCTGGTGGCAGCTCGACGCCCCCAATCTCGAACCCGATGCGTTCGTCGCGGGCGTCGGCACGGGGGGTACGGTCATGGGCGTCGGGCGCTTTCTCCGACTTCGGACGCAGGACGTCAAAATCCATCCGCTCGAGCCCTCGAACTCCCCTACCCTTACCACCGGCCACAAGGTCGGCAAGCACCGCATTCAGGGGATCTCCGATGAGTTCGTGCCCCCGATCCTCCACCTGAACGAACTCGATGAAGTGATCGCGGTCGATGACGGCGACGCGATCCTGATGGCCCAGAAACTCGCCACGCAGCTCGGTCTGGGTGTCGGCATCAGCTCCGGCGCGAACCTGCTCGGGGCGCTTCAGGTCCAGAACCGGATGCGGTCGGACGCTGTCGTTGTGACCATCCTGTGCGACAGCAACAAGAAGTACCTGAGCACAGACCTGCTTCGCGAGGAGCCGGTGAAGCCGGGCTTCATGTCGCCCGATGTCGAGTTGACGAGCGCTGAAGCCTTCCGCCGCGTCTGCATGACCTGCTGACGCGGCCGCGATTCATTTCAAAGGGAAGAGCGTCTCCAGCAATCTGTTCAGTCGGTTGCGCCGGGCGAACCATCCCGCCCCCTCGTGGGTTTCACCACCGACGAAGGTGTACCCTTTCGATCGAAGCGTCGTCGAGAAGGCGCGTCCGCCCTCGACGGCATCCCAGCCTTCACGGGGGCTCCTCGAATCGTATTTCCCCCACTCCAGGAAGATTCGAAGCGGCTGTTGCGAAGGAGTCTTGAGCAGAGCCGTGTTGATGTCGCGGTAGCCGGGTTCCCAGTTGAGAGAAAGCAATCCCAGGCCACTGAAGAGGTCGGGATGTTTGAGGGTCGCGTAGAGACTCGCGTAGGCCGCGTCCTCCAGGCCCATCAGCGCTCTCCTTTCGGCCTTCCTTTCGATCCGGTGGCGACTCTCGATCAGAGGGATAAGCTCCTCCACCAGCATCCGTCGGGTCTTCTCCTTGCCATCCCCGGCCAGTTCCAAGTAGGACTTGCGGCTGTTGAAACGGCCTTCTGGACGTTCCCCCGGGTCGGGGATGAAGACCGCGATCAAGGGCTCGACACTCTTGCCCAGCAAGTTGTCCAATGCATCAACGATCCTGCCCTCCTTGATCGCGGCGTTTCCACTCAGGACATAGACCACGGGGTAAACCCGCGACGCGTCGTATCCGTGCGGGAGATAGACCTTGATCGCAAGCGATTCGCCGAACTGACTGCTGGCGAGCGTCACTTCTTCGATTCGGCCGCGCGAACCCGCCGGCGGATCCCGGAGGAACTCGGGATTCTTCCAGTCGGGCATGGATACGAGCGCCACTTTGCCTTCCTGCTTGCTGGGATTGCCTGGGTCGCCCAGGTACTCGTCGAAGTCGCGGATGAAGCCGTACGGAATCCGGGCATCCGGTTCGAGTTTGGTCGAGTAGTAAAAGAATTGAGTCCCTTCGATCCGATTCAAGGGACGGTCGTAACGTTCGCCGAAGAGATCGCTGGACATCGAAATGTCCTTCCCGGGGCCGTGGTAGACGAAGTGCACCATGTCCTTTCCTTCGATCACGGGCAGGGTGGCGTGGGCGGCCAGGAACTCGTCGATCAAAGGCTGCTTCTGCCCGGCCGCCGAGACCCTGGCCACGAAACGACCAAACTCCGAATTCGGAATGACCCCTCTCGCCTCCTCCTCGAGGCTCGCGGCGCTTGTCGCCGGCCGGATGTCGATTCGGGCCCAGCTCTCGATGCTGCGCACGTACAGGCTCTTGTTCACAAAGGTGGCGGGCGACCAGACAAGATCATCAACCACAGGAATGTTCGCGATTTCCTCGTAACCCTTGCGAGAAGCGGGCGCGACCGAAAGATGACCCTCCTTGGTCGCGATCACCAGGTGTCCATCCACCAGGATCGGAAAGCCGTCACCCGGTTCGCGCGAACGCCACACCAGTTCCCCGGTGCCAGCGTCGACGCACGCCAGGATGCGGCCGTTGTATCCGAAGATGAGCCCATCGTGGTAGATCGGGATGACGTAAGTGTTCTTGATGTGTTTGGTCCTCCATACCTCTTTCGGGGGTGCGTTGAGATCGGTGGGCGACAGTTCGAAGAGCGTTGAGTCCGAGATCCTTCCCTTGACGAAGAAGCGGTTTCCGGAGGTCCTGACGAGCTGGGCCGTCTTGCTTCCGATATCCGAACCATCGCCGTACTCGAGGGTCCAGTAGGACTGGCCAGTCCTGGGATCGTGGCCCGACATGATCTTGTCGCCGAGGGCGATGAGCACCGGCTTGCCCGCGACGGTCATCAGGGAGGCTGACTGATAGTTCACCGCATCTTCCGGCCCGGACTTCCACATCACGTTCCCGGTGGCGACGTCGAAAGCAGCCACCGTGGACCCCTTCGGCCCGCCGATCTGAAGCACGACCGTGTCCTCAACCAGCAGCGGGGAGCTGGCGAAACCGTAGAAAGGCTCAACCGCCCCGTGCGCCCTGGGCAGGTGGGCGTCCCAGATCTTCCTGCCGGTCTTGAAGTCGAGGCAGTAGAAATGGCCGGCCGGATCGAGGACAAAGACACGGCCGCGATCGATCAGGGGCGTCGAGATCGGACCGTCCTTCGATCCCCAGCGCCCGGGATAACGATCTCCCAGTCGAAAACGCCAAAGCTCCTTTCCGCTATTCGCGTCAAAGGCGCCGGCAAAGTCCGAGCTTGCGTCCGAGAAGAGATTGATCGCCACTCCATCCGCCACGGACACGCTGGAGTAGCCCGAGCCGATCGTGTGTTTCCACGCCACGGCCAGGGAGACTGCTCCCGTCTTTGCGAAGATCCCGCCTCCGTCGCTGGTGGAGTCGCCGTTCGCTCCGCGGAAGCCCCGCCAGTCCTCGGCCCACAGCCTCGTCGCCCAGACCGTCGAAATGACGAACACAAGTATTCCGGTCCGCCGCAATGTGCGTTTCAATGCAACTCTCCTCATTCAATGTCTCGCGAGCTGCGGCCGGTCTGGTCCGGATCCGGCCGCGCCCGACCCTCACACTTGGATGGTCGGACGTTACCCCAGCCTGTCGCGGTCGCGGGCCGGCCCGCATAGGATTCGCGCGTGAGACGATTCGCAGCCGCGGTTCTTGGGGTCCTCGGGGTCGTCGCGATCCTTCTGGCCAATGAGGGAGGCGCGGGGCGGCGTTTCTGGTACCCGACGCTGCTCGCGCTGACCGGACCGAGAACCCACGACGATGTTCGACGCTGGCTCGGCCCGAAACGGCGCGAGGCTCTCAAGTCCGCGTTCTCCGCGGCGGGACTTCCCTATCCGCCGCGACGCCTCACGCTCGTCGGCCTCAAGGAAGAGCGCCGTCTCGAAGTGTGGGCCGAGGACGCGCGCGGTTGGTTTTGCGTGCGCGACTATGCGGTGCTCGCGGCCAGCGGCCAGGCCGGCCCGAAACTGCGGGAGGGCGATCTTCAGGTCCCGGAGGGCGAATATCGGCTGACCGGCTTCAATCCAAACAGCAGCTATCACCTCTCCATCCGGGTCGACTATCCGAGCCGGGAGGATCGCGCCATCGCGCGCAGCGAAGGCCGCAACCGCCTCGGCGGCGACATCTTCATCCACGGCAAGGCGGTCTCGATCGGATGCCTCGCCATCGGCGACGACTCGATCGAGGACCTCTACCTGCTCCTCGCCGACACCGGCCTCGCGAGCGCGCGGATCCTGCTCACGCCTTCCGCCACGCCGACCCCGCCCGCAAACGCGCCCGCGTGGCTCGTCGACCGCTACGAACGGTTGAGGCGCGAGTTAAGCCACGTGCGCGCCGGGGATTCGCGATCGTGATGGCAGAATGAACGGCCTTCATGACCACCCTTCGCAAATGGATGACCGCCCTGCGCGGCGGGAAACTGGTTGACCTCAACACCATCCTCGATCAGGCCAAGGCGGTTCAGGGACGCTCGGCGCCCGAGCAGCTTGACTGGCTGCGCTCGCTCGTCCGCTACCTTCGCGGCGAAAGAGGATTCCGTTTCACGCCCGAGGCCCGCACCCACCTCCTCCTTCAGCGGCTGAATCAGCACCAGGATTGGGCGCAGGCCGCAGGAGGCGTCATCGCCGAGGTCCTCTCGCGCGGTTCGGCGCTTCGGATCTTCGCCGAAGCCGGTCTGCCCTCGTCCTCCTCCTTCGCCAAAGAGTTGCTCGGCCGACTCGTCCGCTCGTTTCTGCCCCCCATCCTCAACGACCGTTCGCTGTCAGGCGCCCTTCAACAGGTCTTCGCCAAGTACGGCGACGACCTCTGGCTCGACCGCATACCCGGGCATGAGCGCGAGGCGCTCCTCGAGTGGCTCAGGGGGGCGATCCCCGAGGCCCGACGCGAGGGCCTTCTTCAGGAAGCCGCCGAAGCGATCTGGCTGCTCGGCAATCGGACCACCTCGATCTCTCTGCGCGAGGAGGTGGCGGCGCGTTCCCCCGACGTGGGTCCGCTCTCGGACCACCCCATGATCCTCCTCGAGGATGAGGCGCGCCGCTTCGCCACTTCCATCGCGGGCTCGCCCGACCTCGAGGCGCTCATGAAAGCGACGTGGGCGTCGCGCGGGTTTCTGGACGACGTGATGGCGCAGGTCGAGGAACGGGGCGTGAGCGTCGACCTGGTTTTCCAGATCGAGCGCGCCACCGCCTACATCACCCGGATGGAAACCCTCGCCGAAGTGATCGCCACGGTCAAGGCCACCGCGGCCACTCCGAAGACGAGGACGGAGGCGGTGTGGAGCCTCCTCGTGGCCATGGTCCGCGGCGAACTCGAGGACCGGAGGCCGGGGCGGGTGCTCGCACAGAGCGCCCATCTCATCGCGCGCAAGACCGTGGAACGGGCGGGCGAAACCGGGGAGGAGGGCATCGCGCGCAGCAACTCGGACCTTCGACACGTTCTTGAGGCGGCGGTTGGGGGCGGCATGTTCGTCGCGGTCACGACACTCGTCAAATACCTCGGCCCCAAGGGACTGGCTCCGTTCTTCGAGGCGCTTTACGGCGCGTTCAACTATGGCGGCAGCTTCACGGTGATGCACTTCCTGCATCTCAAGCTCGCCACCAAACTGCCCGCGATGACGGCTTCCGCGCTCTCCAGCCGCCTCTCCATCGCACCGTCGCCGGAGGCCGACGCGGAGTTCGTCAAGACCGCTTCCGCGGTTCTCCGCACCCAGTTCGCGGCGGTGGTGGGAAATCTCGTGGGCGTCATTCCCGCGGCGCTCCTGATCGACGCCCTCGCCATGCTCGTGACGAACCATCACGTGCTCACCGCGGAGAAGGCCGCTTCCGTCATCGCCTCCGTGAACCCGTGGCTGTCGCTTACGATTCCCTTCGCCATGTTCACGGGCGTGATCCTCTGGATCGGCGGCTGGGTCGCAAGCTGGATCGACAACGCTTTCGTCTTCTACAACGTCGCCGGGGCCCTCAAGTCCTCGGGCGGCCTGCGCGTGCGCTTCGGCGAGGCGCGCGTGAACGCGCTCGCGGACTTCCTCGCGCGCCACGTGGGCGGCATCGCCACCGCCATGGTGCTCGGCCTGGGTCTTGCCTTCGCGCCGGAGTTCGGCCGGTTCTTCGGCCTGCCTCTCGATGTCCGGCACGTCACCCTCGTGACCGGAACCCTGGCCATGGCCGTGGCCGGCCTCGGACCAGCTTCACTCACTCCCGAACACTGGGCGGGCATGTTGTCCGGCATTGTCGCGATCGGCCTGTGTAACCTGGGTGTGAGCTTCGCCCTGGCTTTCGGTATGGCCGTGCGCGCCCGCCGCCTGCCCACAGGGAGGGGCCTTGCGCTGCTCGCGCAGACCGCGCTTTCACTGCTCAGACGGCCGCGGAACCTCCTCCGTATCCCGCCTTCCGAGGCCGTGGCGGGTGCGCACTGATGGCGATCTCTCCTCGGGTGGTGATTCTGGGCGGCGGATTCGCCGGGCTCTACGCGGCCCGCGCGCTTCGCGACGCGCCCCTGACCGTCACCCTGATAGACCGGAAGAACCACCACCTCTTTCAGCCGATGCTGTACCAGGTGGCAACCGCGGCCCTCAACCCCGCGGACATCGCGGCGCCCATCCGGAGCATCCTGTCGAGCCAGACGAACTGCCGGGTGCTTCTCGCCGAGGCGCTCCGAATCGACACGAAGGCCAATGTCGTCGAGACCGATGCCGGGCCGATCCCTTTCGACTACCTGATCGTGGGAACCGGCGCCAGCCACTCCTACTTCGGTAATGACGACTGGGAGCGAACCGCTCCCGGTCTCAAGACCATCGAGGACGCCCTCGACATCAGGCGAAGGGTCTTTCTCGCTTACGAGAACGCCGAGCGGGAGAGCGACCCGGAGAAGCGCCGCGCCTTCATGACCTTCGTGGTGATCGGCGCCGGCCCGACCGGGGTGGAGATGGCAGGAGCGCTCGCGGAGATCTCGCGCCGGACCCTCGCCCGCGACTTCCGCACGATCGATCCCAAGTCGGCGCGGATCATCCTGGTCGAGGGCGTGGGCCGCGTGCTCCCTCCCTTCCCCGAAGATCTCTCCGCGGCGGCGCGCGCCCAGCTCGAACGCCTGGGCGTGGAGGTCTGGACGGGCACACGGGTGACCGGCATCGACGACGCCGGCGTCACCCTCGGCGCCGATCGCATTGGCGCACGAACCGTGATCTGGGCGGCCGGAGTGCAGGGATCAGCGCTTGCGCGGTCCCTCGGCGTTCCGCTCG
>CAZBTT010000272.1:0-6766 GCA_964494295.1 uncultured Acidobacteriota bacterium | reverse complement strand
GCAGGCCCGACGACTCTCACCTTCGCTCCTGGTGAAACGACGAAGACCTTGTCCGTGACGGTGAACGGAGACATTCTGGATGAGGCGAACGAGACGTTCACGGTCGGGTTGAGCAGTGCTACGAATGCGACGATTTCCGACAACAGTGGCCTTGGCACGATCACCGACGACGACGCGGCCCCGAGCCTGTCGATCAACAACGTGACGGTGACGGAGGGCAACACCGGGACGGTGACGGCATCGTTCACTGTCACCCTCGTGCCGGCAAGTGGCCAGACCGTGACGGTGTCCGCAGTTGCCGCGAATGGAACCGCGACCGCGGGCTCGGACTACGTGACTGCGGGGCCGACCACTCTCACGTTCGCCCCTGGTGACACGACGAAGACGTTCTCCGTGGCAGTGAACGGCGACATCCTGGATGAGGTGAACGAGACGTTCACGGTGGGATTGAGCAGCGCCACGAATGCAACGATTTCCGACGCCAGCGGTCTTGGGACCATCACCGACGACGATGCGACCCCGAGTCTGTCGATCAACGATGTGACGGTGACGGAGGGCAACTCCGGGACGGCGACGGCATCCTTCACAGTGACCCTGTCGTCGGCGAGCGGCCGGACGGTGACGGTGTCTGCGGCGACCGCGAATGGGACCGCTACCGCGGGAGCGGACTACGTGGCGGCGGGGCCGACGACACTCACGTTCGTCTCTGGCGAGACGACGCAGACGTTCTCAGTGACGGTGAACGGAGACACTCTGGATGAGGTGAACGAGACGTTCACGGTGGGCCTGACCGGTGCCACGAACGCGACGATCTCCGACAACAGCGGCCTCGGCACGATCACAGACGATGACGCGGCCCCGAGCCTCTCGATCAACGACGTGACGGTGACGGAGGGCAACTCCGGGACGGCGGCGGCCTCCTTCACGGTGACCCTGTCGGCGGCGAGCAGCCAGACGGTGACGGTGTCCGCGTTGACCGCGAATGGAACCGCTACCGCCGGATCGGACTACGTAGCTGCGGGACCAACGACTCTCACGTTCGCTCCCGGTGAGACGACGAAGACGTTCTCAGTGACCGTGAACGGGGACATTCTCGATGAGGCGAACGAGACGTTCACGGTTGGGTTGAGCAGCGCCACGAATGCAACGATTTCCGACCCGAGCGGCCTTGGGACGATCACGGACGACGACGCGGCCCCGAGCCTTTCGATCAACGACGTCTCCGCGCCCGAGGGGAACTCCGGCACCACTACGCACACCTTCGCGATCACGTTGTCGGCCCCGAGCGCCCTGGCCGTCATCGTATCCGCCCGTACCTCCGACCTGAGCGCGACGGCTGCAGTCGACTACATCGCAGCGGGCTCACCCCCGCTGCTGACCTTCGCCCCGGGCGTCACCGTGAAGACGTTCCAGGTGTCCGTCCTGGGCGACACCGCGGCCGAATCGACCGAGACGTACCAGGTGACGTTGTCGGATCCCACCAACGCGACCCTCTCGGACGCCACGGGAGTCGGGACGATTGTCAACGATGATGCCGAGCTGCCTTCGCGCGTCTTTGTGTCCGGGAGCGGGAGCGACGCCAACGTCTGCTCGGTCCAGACCACGCCATGCCGCAACATCGGGGCGGCTCTCGATCAGCTGGCGATCGACGGTGAAGTCGTCATTCTGTCGCCGGCCGAATACGAGTCGATGCCGTTGAGCATCACCCGGGGCGTCAAGATCACGTCGCCCTCGGGCACCGTCGCCTTCGTACGCGTTCCGATCACGGTGAACGCGCCGGGCGGCCGGGTGGTCCTGCGCGGCCTGACCCTCAAGGGCCCCGGTGTCTCGTCTGCGGTCTGGGTGGCCGCCGCCGATGCGCTGTCCATCGAAGAGACCACCATCGACGGTTGGGGCGTGGGTCTGAAGCTCGACAACGCCAGCCCCGTCCAGGTGACAGTGTCGGCCTCGGTCTTCCGCGCGAACGGTTCCGGCATCGGGGACGGCGGGGCCCTCCCGGGGACCGCGGGGAATCGGGTCTCGCTTGACGAAGTTCGATTCGAGGGCAACGGAAGCGGGATCGATGCGGCCAAAGGAGCGTTCATGGCGAGCGAAACCGCATTCGTGGGAAACGGCGTGGCCGTGGTGGTCGCAGGCACGGGCTCGGTAGCGATCCGGCGGTCGGAACTCTCGTTGAACGGCGTGGGCGTGAGCGCCCAACCCGGCGGGACGGCGCGGATCCTCCGGTCGCGCGTCTTTGGCAATGACATCGGCCTGTTTGCGGCGGGCGGAAGCATCCAGTCGGACGGAAACAACGTCATCCGCGGCAACGGCGCCGACATCGTCGGCACGATCACCCCGATTCCGGAGCAGTAGCGCAGGGACCGGAGAATTCGTGGACGTCTCCAGCAGCCGGCCTCGGCTACCGAGAGGCGAGGACGTCCTCGAACACGGTCTCGTCGATATTGCCGCCGCTGATCACGCACACGATGGGCTTGGGCCATGAGGCGCTCTGGGCCAGGTCCAGGGCCGCCCGCGTGATTGCGCCCGACGCTTCGGCTCGCACTCGCTCTTCGAGGTGGAGGGAACGGATCGCCGCGTGAATCAATGCTTCGGGCACGTTCACCACTTCGTCGATGAGATCGCGATGATTGAAGACGATCTGCCCGATGCCCCCGGCCAGGCCGTCCGCGAGGGTCGGGCCCGCGGCGAACTCGAGCAGGGCACGGTCCAAGCGGATCGACTCGGCGAGTGAGGGCGAAGCGTCGGGCTGAACCGCGACTATCTTCGTGCCGGGCCGCCTTGCCTTTAACCACGTCGCCGCGCCGCTGATCATCCCGCCTCCCCCCACGGGAATCACCATGGTGCCGACCGATTCGAGCGCCGCCGCGACTTCGAGAGCGAGTGTGCCCTGGCCGGCCGCGGTCAGCAGGTCGTCGTACGCGTGGATGAAGCGGGCCCCGGTCGCCCGCTCGAAGATGTGAGCCTCCCTCTCCGCGTCATCGAACGTCTCGCCGACCAGGCGAAGGTCGATGGGGAACCCGCGTAGCTTCGCGATCTTCGTAGCCGGCGCGCGGCCGGGGACAAAGATGGTGACGGGTTCGGGCCGCTCGCATTTCTTCGCTGCCCACGCGACGCCGAGGCCGTGGTTCCCGGCGGATGCCGCCACGAATCCCGCGTCGGTTCGCGGCAACCGTGCGAGATTGGACAATGCGCCGCGGACCTTGAAGGAACCCGTCGGCTGCTCGGATTCAAGCTTCAGGAAGATCCGTCGCTTCGATCCGTCGCGGGCCTCCCGCAGCGGCGTGGGGGCGAGGAAGGTGCGCACCACCACGTGCGCTTCTTCGACCATCTCGGCAGTGAGACGCGCCTCGCCGCTCAGCACGGCTACTCGACCCCCGCGGAGACGAGGTCCAGAACGACCTCGCCGGAGTGCGCGCCGATGATCGCCCGCGCCTCGTCCCGCAGGGCCACGAGATCGCGGAAGGAGTCGCCATTTGGGTCGAGCGGCGCGCCGACCCAGAGTGAGACCGGCCGATTTCGCGGAATCACCTGTCCGTCGCGCAGCATTTTGCGTGTGCCACGAAGCGCGAGTGGGATCACCGGGCAGCCGGCATCGGCGGCGGCCCGGAAGGCGCCGAGGCGGAAGGGGCGAACGCCATCCGTGTGCATGAAGGTGCCTTCCGGGAAGACGAGCACGCGTTCGCCCCGGTTGAGCGCTTCGGTGACGCTCGATGCGTCGAGGGCGCTCTGCTGGGCGTCCTTGCGCTCGACGCAGATGTGACGGGATCGAGCGAGGAAGCGCCCCACGAAGGGATACGAAAGCGCCTCGCGTTTGGCCACGAAGATGAAGTCCTCATGGATCAGGGCCTTGAGCACGATCACGTCCACATACGAGGCGTGATTGCAGACGAGCAACGCGGCCTTACCGGCCGGGATCGTGGGGAACCCGTCCATCGTGGCGTCGGAGGTGAGGAGGCGCAGGGCGAGACGGGCGGAGAGATGTTCGAGCCGGCGCGCCGCGCGAGGTTCGAGGAAGGAGAGCAGGATCCACGAGATCGGCGCGTAAACCGCGAGAGTGCCGTAGAGAAAGACTCCGCGGGCGCCCATGGTGATGCGGGCGGCCGCGGACTGCAATGCGCTCAAGATGACCATGCCGCCGAGCTGCAGGCGGACGAGAGCAGAATCACCGCGTTCGCGGCCGAGCTGGCCGGACAGGAAGAGATCCCTGGTGTCGTTGCGGCGGATCTTTCCCGAGGAGGTCTTCAGCACCGATCCCGGCGGAGCGAGGCGCACCACATCGGGCGGCGCCCCGACCGCCGTCGTTACGCTCTCGACGATCCTCTGCTCGATCGCATCCCGCTCCAGCGTGGAGGTGGCCTTCGTCTCGGCCACGATCACCACCAGCTCGGTCCCGCCTTTGGGATCGGTCACACCGAAGGCGGCCACGCAGCCTTTCCGCACGCCCTCGGCCTCAGACGCGGCCTCCTCGATCTCCGCGGCCACGAGGTTGCGGCCGCCTCGGATGATCACATCCTTGAGTCGGCCCGCGATGAAGAGTTCGCCATCAGCGATGTAGGCCAGATCGCCGGTGTCGAGGAAGCCGCCCGGTCTGCGGATCGCCGCGGTGGCCTCTTCGTTGCGGTAGTAGCCCGCGGTCATCGAGGGCCCCTTGAAAAGAAGCCGGCCCACCGTCCGCTCGGGAAGGGTCTCTCCCGCCTCGTCCACCACCTTGATCTCGTGCTCCGGCAGCGCCTTTCCGGCGGAAACGAAGACGTTCGGGCGAGGGTCGTCCGCGGCGGCCTCCGTGGCGCGGCCTTTTTCGAAAGCGGCCCGATCGACGCGGTCAAACCTCGGCCCGCGCTGGACCGGCGGCAAAGCGAGGCCTACCGAACACTCCGCCAGGCCGAAAGCGGGCAGCACGGCCTCCCGACGAAAGCCGTACTTCGAGAAGCGTTGCACGAAACGCTCGATGGTCTCCGGACGCACCGGCTCCGCCCCGTTGAGCGCGCATCGCCATGAAGAAAGGTCGACGCCCTCGATGTCCTCGTCGCGGATGCGCCGCACGCACAACTCGTAGGCGAAGTTCGGCGCCGCGGACATCGTCCCCCGCCGGCGGTGGATGTCGTGCAGCCATCGCTCGGGCCGGGCGAGGAAAGAGAGCGGGGAGCGCAGAGCGAGCGGATAGGCGGAGGCCATGGTGAACAGCCAGCTGCCGATCAGGCCCATGTCGTGATAGAGCGGCAGCCAGCTCACGCCCATCTCAACCGGCCGGGCGTCGAGACCCAGACCGATGGCTCGGATGTTGGCCATAAGGTTCGCGTGGGTGAGGAGTACTCCCTTGGGCGACCCTGTGCTGCCCGAGGTGTACTGGATGAATGCGGGATCACCGGGTGAAGACTGGGGGGCCACGCGCAGGCCGGCCTGCGGATTGTTCGCGAGATCATCCGCGGTCACGACATCCTCGAGCGTCGGAACCATGGACTTGAGCACTTCCGCGATGATCTTCCCCCGCGCGATCGTGATCATGATCCGGACCCCGGCCGAGCGCAGGATGGCGGCCTGGCGTTCCGCGTACTCGGCCAGTCGGTCGAGGCGGACGGGAGGGTAGATCGGCACGGCCACCGCACCGGCGAGAAGCGTTCCCTGGAACGCGCTCAGGAAGTCGAAGCCGGTGGGCAACATCAAGGCTACGGTGTCCCCGCGCGAGATTCCGCGGCCGGCCAGACCTGCGGCGATTCGGGAAGCGACGTTCCAGAGTTCACGGTACGTGATGTTCCGTTCACTTCCATCGTCCTCGGTCAGGAAAACGGTGACGCGATCCGGGGCTTCCTCCGCGCGGTTCGCGAGGGCCCGGTCGACGGTGGCGGCCAGATGATGGGGACCGGTGGGGATGAGTTGCTCGGCGGGTGCGGGCGCCTCGGAACCTCGTCCCTGCCGCGGTAGAGGCGAGGGCGTGCTCTCGAGAGCGGCCGCGATTTCCGCGCACGTTTCCGCCTGCAGCGCCCCGTCCGGCAAGCTGCGCGCCGCCCGCCGTTCGATCCTCGTGATGAGCTCGACTCTCTCGAGACTGCCCAGGCCGATGTCTCTTTCGAGAGACGCGGTTTCATTGACCGCCCGGGCCGCTCTTTCGCCGCCGGTCTCGAGGGCCAGCGCCCGGGCTTCTGCGAGGACGATCTCGATCGCGGACCGGACGGTTTCACTCATGCCGGAGCCTCCTCCGCGGGGTGGGGCGTCCGAGGTTCGGCGGGCAGGCGCCGCTGACTACAATGAAGCGACGTCGATTCGCCGGCACGGCGATACGAGAACGAGGAGAAGCGATGCAACAGGTGGGAATGGCGGAGATCCAGAAGATTTTCGAGATCACGGATCCGATGGGGATTCATCGGGAGAAGCTCATGATCCCACTCGGCCCGAAGAACCCCGGGTCGGTCAAGCGGAAGCCGAACGGCAAATTCGAGATCGTGGTGGATGCCGGCATGGATTTCGACGAGTGGCTCAAGGGACTCGAGGCCGCCCTTCGGGCTGCCTCCGCCTGAATCAAAAAGAAAAGCGGCGCCTGGGGCGCCGCTTCTCAAACGAATGTTCCGAAGGTCGGAGGGGCGCCCCATGAGCTCGCTGTGAACGCGGCTTTTGGGAAGGACCTCAGGCCTTCAAAAAGGCCCTTCTACGCGCCGAACACCGCGTCCTTGGCAGCCTTCGCGATGACGAACTTGAGGCGCTTCCTGGCCGGGATGCGAATCTCCGCGCCGGTCTGGGGGTTGCGACCCTTGCGAGCCTTGTAGGC
>CAZBTT010000271.1:0-6786 GCA_964494295.1 uncultured Acidobacteriota bacterium | reverse complement strand
GCCCGATTCGGGCATGGGCAGGGCCTCCGCGGGGCCGCCGGTCATCGGGACGGTGTAGAGCTTCGTCTTGCCGAGCGTCCAGGAATCCCGATGCGAGCGGAAGACAACGGATTTTCCGTCGGGGGTCCAGCCGTAGACGTGCTGGTCATAACCCCAGCGCGGCGACAGCGGACCACGCGCGGGATAAAACGTCAGCTGCTTCGGTTCCCCGCCGGTCGCGGGCATCACATAGACCTGTTCGTCGCCGTCGTACTGACCGGTGAAAGCGATCCACTTCCCGTCAGGTGAGAACTGCGCAAAGACCTCGATACCCGGATGGGCGGTAAGGCGCGTGGCCGTGCCTCCACTCGCGGAGGTTGTCCAGAGATCTCCGGCGTAGGTGAATGCGACGCGGTCGCCATGAATCGCGGGAAAGCGCAGAAGCTTCGTCTGGGCGGCCGCGGGTTGGGATGCGGCGAGAGCGACGAGAAGCGATGCGGCCAGGACTGCGGGTCTGAAGGTCGGGAACACGGGAAAACTCCTTCGGCTAAAAACGGTGAAAGACGTCACTTCAAAGCAGAGGTGTAAAGACGCTCAAGGCGGCCGAGTGCGAGGCCCCGGTGATCGGGCTCGAGGCTCGTGGACTCGAGCAGGTGCAGCAGAGTGTGGCGGCTCAGCAGGCCGGCGCCAACGGCGACACCGAGGTATTCGAGATCCTTTTCCCGACCCGCGATGAGCTTCGAAATGGCGAGATCGTGCGGGTCCAGACACAGTCCCACGGCTCCGGCTGTGCCGGGGCCCTCGACCCTCACCAGCCTCGACTCCCAATCGCGGGGGAGAGTGGCGGTTTGAGGGCCCACACCGTGAGCGTAGTAGCCAAAGGTTTCGTGAAACGCCGACAGCTCGCCAATGGCGCCGTCCACCAGTTCGGAGCGGTCGGGATGGTTGCGGGGATAGAGATCGACGTCCTCCGAAACACACAGGGACGGCGGCGCATCGGGATGCCGACCCAGGATGGCCTGCGAACCGATCACAACGACCTCGGGATCATCCGCGATACTGGCCGCGGCCCGGATGACGTGCTCCAGTTGAGCCCGATTCACAGATGCTGATCCTCACGAGCGGCCTCGTCCGCTCGCGCCGCCCGCCAGACTTTCCAGCGCTCGGCGGAAGTCAGGACAAATGCGAATGGAGACGAACGACGTAGCCTCTGTCCCTTGTCGCTGGGATCCACGAGGGCGGCAGCGACCCGGTCAATCGGTGCTTCGAGAAGGTCATCCCATGCGCTCAGAAAGTGCGGGTGCCTGGATCCCGTGGCGCGCCAGCCCTGCACACGCTGGCGAGCGTGTTCCCAGAGCGACGGATCCGCAAGAAGGCGACGCGCGACGGCAGCGTGCAGGGCCAGGCTGCGGGTTTCGATGGTTTCGGCGCCGCGCACGCCGGTGATCTTAGGCCAGAAGCGCCTGCGTTCTGTCGCTCGGATAGGTTGACTCGCACCGAACAGTGTCAAGGGATGAGTAGAGTCGGACCCGAACCAAGGAGCTGACTTGAAACGAACCCTCCTCTTCGTCACCTCGTGTCTTCTCGTGAGTTGCAGTGATGGTTCGAGAACGACGACTCAGATCGTGGCCACCGAGCGCTCTCGTGCGGCGGAAGTCCAGGCGGCGGCGTTCAACAGGGGGAGTTGATAATCGCGAACCTCTTCGTGAACACCAGTTGCGGCGCCGCGAAAGAGATCAAAGTGACGAATACACTCTCGCTCGGGTAACCGCCCGGGAGCAGGGCCTACTCGAAAAGGACCCGAAGAAGCCGCGCAAGCTCCACGTAGGCGTTGCCCCAGGCGCCCTGACGCAGGAATCCGGTGGGCTTGGCCGGGTCGCCGATAAAGGGACGCAACGTCCATGCGAGCTGAATCGCGACGAAGACGTACAGCCCGAGCCAGGCCAGTCGCGCGAACCGGTGTCGTGGATCCCGTTCGATCAGGGCGCGGTAGGCGCGATTGAGCGCGAGCTGACCTCCAAGGGATGCGACCAGAAAGATGAAACCGTTGGCCGCAATGGCGGTCGGGTACGAGTCGCGGGCGTCGGGCAAAGAGGCATAGAAGAACGCCGTCACCGGCATGAACGCGGCGAGACTCACCGCCACCGCGGCCTGGGCGGTCAGGACCGCGCGCAGGGCCATTCCGAAATCGTCGCGAAGCCCGAGCAGCGAATTGACGACGAAGAAGTTCAAGAGACAGACCGCGGTGGCGACGCCGAGCAGAAGCGGAACTTTGAGTCCCGAGAAGAGCATCTGTACCGGCCGGCCGGCGTAGGAACCCATCACCACACCGTAGGTGAAACCGAAGGCCGTGAACAGAAGGACGAGGTGACCGAGGGGAATTCTCGGCAACGCCGGATCGAAGGCGCCTCGCCCTCGCAGCAGATCTTCGATGCCGTGGATCCAGGCCATGGGTGTCCCCTGAGCCCGCGCGGATCAGCTCATCAGGTTCGAGAGGGCGTTCATGACCGCGGCGAAGAAGTTCGACTGGCGTTCGCGAAAGAACTGGAATGGTTCGTTCGGCGAGCCCACGAAGGGACGGAGTACCCAGCCCATCTGGGCGCCCACCACGGCGTAGATGAGAGTCCAGATCTGGAAGACGCGGGACGCGGGGTTGACGCCGCTCGGGGCGGCCAGACCGGGCGTACCCGCAGCGTTCGGGACAGCTGCGAACACGGTGGCCAGGGCGCGCTTCAGGAAGCCGAGGCCGATGGCGCCCGAAACCGCGAAGAAGAAGACGTTCAGAAGGATCATGAACGGGTAGCTCTCGGTGGACAGGGTGAAGAAGCCGGTCACCGGGCCGAAACTCGCGAGGAGGGTCAGGTTGACGGCGATCGCGGCCAGGAGGAGACGAAGTGTGTCCTTGAACTCCAGACGCGACCCTGAGAGGGCGGAGAAGACGTAGAGCGACGGGAATGTCACCAGGAGAGTGAGCAGAAACAACGAAGGAACCTTGACCATGCTCGTCAGGAGCTGGGCCATTGAGCCGGTGCCGCCTCGAAGCGCGGCGAAGAGACCCATGAAAATTCCGTAGGAGACGCCGAGGAGGATTCCGGCTTTGACGAGCGTGGATGCCGGAATGTCGAACCGGCCGCGCTCGAGATCTTCGCGCTTGCTGAATCCGCCCCGCAGCAGTGTGTCGATTGCGCCAAACATCGAGGACATGACACACGCTACAGCAAGGGTCGGACCACCCCAACCAGCCTAGCGGGCGTAACCCTTTCGCGCCGAGATCCGTCCTCCACCCTTCACCTTCACCTCGAGGCGTCTCCATCCGGGCGCGGTGTTCGTGTCGGGCGTGTAACTGAGAAGGTAGCGCGCGCGAACCTCTTCGAGAGCCTCTCGGAATGCTGCGGCGAGTCTCTTCGGATTCCTCTCCGTGACCGCACGGCCTCCGGTGGTCTCCGTGGCGGCTTTGAGGAGCGGACCGGGAGAGACACCCATCTCTTCGAGCGTGAACGAATAGACGAGCACGTTCCCTCTCGCCAGAGCCTCGATCACCTGATAGTCCTGAAGGAAGCTCGACGTGTCGGCTCCGTCCGTGAACAGGAACACGAGACGGCGAGCTTCACTGCGGTCGAAGGCCAGAGACGCGGCGACAAGAGAGTCGCCCAGCGACGTGCTTCCCGAGGGAACACTCGCTTTGAGGGCGCCGATGACCGAATCCCAATCGGAGGTGAACTTCGTGAGCCTGCGAATTTCGTGCGAGAAGAGCAGAAGGCCGGCGTGATCGGTCGGACGGAGCCCTTTCATCGCGGCCGAAGCGGCCTCGAGCAGAAGTTGCTGCCGGGAGCCGCGTACGCTCGCGCTCCCGTCAAAGAGGAGCAGCATGTCGATGGGGGTATTCGCATCCGTCCCCAGCGTCTCGAGCTTCTGCCGCACGCCGTTCTCACGAACCTCGAAATCCTCGAGACGGAGACCGGATGCGGGACGGCCGCCCCGCATGACCAGGACATCAACGCGGACAACTTCGGTCGACGCCTTGAAGGTGAGCGGTGTCTGCAGGGCCAGGGCCAGGAGCCAGATCGGCGTCATGGTTTCGCGGGCCACAGTTCGGTGCGCATCCGCGAAAAGGTGCGCAGGGCCAGAGGCGCTTGTCCAAGGCCGTAGAGCGACCACGGCTCGAAGAAGGCGGCGTCGGCCCGTGGCGCGTCGCTTCCCCTGAGCATTTCCTGCGCGAGCGCCTCGGCGCCCTCCCGATCATCCAGCAGGAGGAGAACGTTGGCAAAAGCCAGCCTCGCCGATTGTGCTCCCGGTACTTCGAGGAGCGCCGCCTCGTACTCTCCACGCGCTTCGCTCAGCCGGGGTGGCGACGCGGTCTGGTGGATCTCGCCGAGAAAAAGCCGGGCCAACTGTCGAAGGTGCGGCGGCGCCTCCGAAGCCAGCACGGCGCGGAAATCCGCCACCGCCTTCGCGTCCTGCCCGGTGAGCTGATAGGTCCGGCCGCGACGAAGAAGAGCTTCGGGGTGGTTGGGTGAAAGGGTCAACACCGCGGTGAGGTTCTCGAGCGCGAGACGGGCATCCTCCGTGCGTGCGCGCTCGAGGCGACGTTTCAGGAAGGCCTGGTGTCCGGCATCGGGTTCCGCCGGTACGTCGGGCGTGGCGGCCCAATCCGAGCGCAGGGAGAGTTCGAAGGCCGTCCCGACGGCGAGACGAACCTCGGTGTCCTTCGGAAACAATCTGACCGCCTCGAGTGCGTAGCCGCGTACGCCTTCGCGGTCTGTGTGCCGATAGATCCAGGGAACCACGGATCTCCACCACTCGAGCCGGAACGCTGACCATCCTTCGTGTCTGGGGTCGACCCATTCGATCATCCGCTTGGCCAGGTCCAGATGGGCGGAGGGAGCGTTCGGGAGAAGACCCGACTGTTTGTTGTAGACATAGACCAGAGCCCGTTCGGTCTGCATGAGAACGGCCGCCCGCATGTCGACCACGTCCCATCGGCCGCTCGGGGGCTCTCCTCCGGGGACGAGAGAGCCGCGAAGATCAGCGAGATCCCCTCTAAGCCTCTCGAGTTGACTCTCGGTCCACGAATCGAGGGCGCGCAAGGCGGGTTCCCGATCGTTCGCCCTGTACCGACGGACGAGGGCGTGATACTCATCGATCAGGCTCTGCGCTTCGGCTCGGAGCATCCCCGGCGACAGGACCATCGCGAGGGCTAGCACCCTGACTCCGAAGGCCGCCTTCATGCCTCCAGACGCTAGCAGACTGTTAGTTCTGCGAGGCCTACTTCGGCGGGCTCTGCCAGATCACATTGACGATCAGCCACTTGCCGTCGAACTTCGCGAGATGGAGGTAGTCGATGCCCCACTCCGCCACGAGTTTCGCGGTCGCGACCTGATCGAGAACCTCGAAAAGGGTGATCTCCTTCGGCGCGTCCTTGCGGAGTTTGCCGCTCTTGTTCCACGTCTTCGCGACTTCGATCAGGCCGTCGAAGGTCATGCCGTTGCCGGCCCGGTAGGTGGGATCGGTGGGCGAGCGATAGAAGCCGATCTTCGCCAGTTTCGGGTGCACGCTGCGCTCGATGCGCGAAGGGTCGACGTTGTAGACGCCTTCGACGTAGTCGAGCACCGCCTGTCGAACCGCATCCTCGTCGGCTTTGTTCGCGGATGCGTTGACGACGGACGAGAGGCTGAGCGTCAGAAGAGCGGCGAGGGCGAGCGACTTCATATCGGGTGTCTCCTTGGTCGTCGGTGAGGTGTCTCGATCCTAACCCTCGAATGGAATCGGATCGTCACCCCGGGGAACTGATTTCGGCCAGCATTCAGGCGCTTGAATTCGTGCCCCGATGCGGTAGGTTCCGCGCGGAATGGACCTTGACCGCTACTTCACTCGAATCGGCTTCACCGGGAAGCCGCACGCCGACGAGATCACGCTGCGTGCCCTGCACCGCCTTCACGTGCAAGCGATTCCTTTCGAGAATCTCGACGTGCTTCTGGGCCGCCGCATCGACATGTCGGCGAACGCGGTGGCGAAGAAACTGGTCGACAACCGCCGGGGCGGTTATTGCTTCGAGCAGAACACCTTGTTCCAGGACGTGCTCACTCACGTCGGCTTCGAGGTCGAGCCGTTTCTCGCCCGCGTTCGCTTCAACGTTCCCGCCGAAGTCCGGACAGGTCTCACGCACATGATCCTCCGGGTGACCATCGGCGGAAGACCGTGGCTCGCCGATGTCGGCTTCGGAGGTGTGGGAGGCAGCGCTCCTTTGGCCCTCGATACCGAGGCGACGCAGCCGACACCTCACGAGCCGAGGCGTCTCATTCGACGCGGGCCGCTCGTGGTGCATCAGGCCCTCCTGGGCGGCGAATGGAAGGATGCCTACGAGTTCGTCCTCGAAGCTCCAGCGCCCATCGACTTCGAGCTGGGCAACTGGTACAGCTGCACGCATCCTCAAGCGCACTTCATCAACAATCTGGTGGTAGCGAAACTGGACGGAGCTCAGAGGCTCATCATCACGAACCGCGAGTTCATCGTGAGGCAGGTCGACGGCAGCGCCGAACGTCGGGAGATCGCATCGCCCGACGAACTCATGACCCTGCTCGCCTCTCGCTTCGGACTCGTGTTCCCCGAAGGGACGGTGTTCAAGGCGCCGGGGCTCGGCTGGTAGGGCCAAAGGTAGAGTTCGAAAAGGAGCGCTCATGAAGAATCGCCTTCCCGTCACCTTGTTCGTCGGGCTTATGGCAGGCCTGGCCTCACCCGCCGTGTCTCCGGCGCAGCCCGCCACCGAGAGCGGACGCTTTTTCGCGAACCTCGCCACGCTGTGCGGCA
>CAZBTT010000270.1:1384-6789 GCA_964494295.1 uncultured Acidobacteriota bacterium | reverse complement strand
ATTGAAGACACAACCCTTGATCGCTGGGCCATCGGCCTGCGCCTGAACGCGGGTCTTGTCTCCCAGGTGAATGTGGTGAACTCCGTCTTCCGCGCCAACGCCACGGGTTTGAAAGACATGGGGTCGTCGCCCATGAACCGGGCGGCGGTCTCAGGTTCCAGGTTCGAGGCCAAGGCGGTCGGCATCGAGACCCTCGGCGGCGTCCACACGGTGAGCGAAACCGCCTTCATCGGCCCCGGGATCGCAGGTATCACCGCCTTCTCCTCGTCGGTGGACATCCGACATTCCGAGTTCTGGATGACCGGCCCCGGAGCCGCCGTCTCAGCGTTCACGGGAGCCGTGGTCCGCGTCTCGCGGTCGCACATTTTCGGGAACGGGGTGGGTCTCGACGCCATCGGCGGAGGGTCGATCCTCTCGTCGGGCACGAACGTCATTCGCGGGAACGGAACCAACACGCTCGGAACCATCAGCGTCCTGCCGGAGCAATGAGATCGGTCCCGTCTCGGCGTTCCCGCGGCACAAATTCGGAATCAGGCAGATGAATATCGGTTTTTTTGGGGGGGTTGGTAAACGCCCTTGAGGCGGCCGTCTACGGAAGCAAGGACGAGACCTCGTACTCGTTGGGGGCCAACTTGATCCGTCGGAACGGCACGAACACCCTCGGTATGGCCGGCTCGGTTCCGGAGATTTGGGCCGGCCGCCCATTTTTCAGCTAAACGTAGTACGATTTCCTTGTCACCTTTGAGGGGGGTTCTGATGAAAACAGGCTTTTTCGGTCTTGCGCTCCGGGCAGGCGCCCTGGCGCTTCTTTCGGGGGCCTTCGCCGAAGCTCAGGTCCACCGAACCTTCGTTTCGGTCACGGGCAACGACGGCAACGATTGCCTGAGTCCGGGCAGCTCCTGCCGCACCATCAACGGAGCCATCACCAAGGTGGACCCAAATGGCGAGGTCATCATCGTGACCACGGGAAGCTACGCGGGCGCGAACATCACGAAAGCGGTCCGCATCAATGCGCCCACCGGGATCGTGGCCTTCGCCGCGCAATCGGTCACCATCAATGCGGGACCCGCGGATGTGGTGGTGATTCGCGGCTTTACGGTGAAGGCGTTCACCCCCGGCGCGGGCACGGGTTTTGTCATCAACTCGGCCGGCCAGGTGACGCTGGAGCGCGCGGTGATCGACGGTTGGGCCACCGGCATCTCCGTGGCCTCGGCGAACACGACCCTGGTTCTTTCGGACTCGGTGGTACGCAACAACACCACGGGCCTCGAGACAACGGTGGGATCCACGAGCCCGAAGGTGTCTGTTCTGAAGACGCGATTTGAGAAGAATGGCACCGGCATCGCAGCCGCCCAGGCCGCGGCCGGCACAGGCAAGGTCGCGGTGGCGCGCTCCACGTTCTCGGGGAACACCACCGGTCTGCTCGTGCAGACGGCGGGAATGGACACGGCTCTTGATCGATGCCTGATCTCCAACAACTCAGGGGTTGGGATCAACGTGGCCTTCGGGTCCATGATGCTTTCGAACTCGCTGGTCTGGCGGAACGGAACGGGAGTCAACGTAGCCGCCGGCGCCACCGGAGAGTCGTTCGGCTCTTCGGGCATCCGAGGCAATATCACCAACCAAGTGACCGGCACTCTTACCGCCGTGGCTACTCAATAAGTGCGGGGGATTAAAACCATGAAGAAACTATCCATCGGCGCACTTCTGATTCTGGGCCTCGCGAGCGTTTCGCAGGCGCAGGTCTCCCGTACCTTCGTCGGCGTCAACGGCAACGACGGCAACGATTGCCTGCAGCCTGCCGCGGCATGCCGCACCCTCAACGCCGCCATCAGCAAGGTGGACCCCGGCGGCGAAGTCATCGTCATCGAGACCGGCAGCTACGCCGGCGCCAACATCACCAAGAGTGTCAAGATCAACATCCCCTCCGGAGCCGTCGGCTTCTCCGCCTCCAGCCTCGTCGTCAACGCGGGCGCCGGCGACGTCGTGATTCGCGGCGTCACGGTGAAAGCTTTCACCCCCGGGACCGGGAGCGGCATCGACATTCAGGCCGCGGGGTCGGTCATCCTGGAGAATTGCATCATCGACGGCTGGGCCACGGGAGTCCGGATCGCCACCGGAGCCCGCGTCGATATCAAGGACACCACATTGCGCGGAAACACCATCGGCGTCGACGTGACCTCCGGGACCGCCCGGGTGAGCGCTGACCAGGTGCGCGCGATCCGGAACGGCACGGCCTTCAATGTGACCGCCGGGTCGGCGGCCACCATCGGCCGGAGTCTTCTGGCGGGGAACACAACCGGGGTTGCGGCCACCGGCGCCGCCTCGAGTATCACCATCACTCGCTCGCAGATCTCGGGTCAAGTTGGAGACGGCGTTCAGGTCGGCGCCGGCGCGTTCGGCCGCGTGGCCGACTCCATCGTCTCCGGCAATAATGTCGGCCTCAACAATGCGGGAACTCTGACCAGCCTCGGCAACAATGCCCTGAGCGGCAACAACACCAACACCAGCGGCACCATCACGGCCGGCGCGCTTCAATAGGAAACCCTGGAATCATGAAAAAAGCTGTCACGTTTCTGATGTTCTCGGCTCTCCTCGGCGCCTCGGCCGAGGCGCAGGTGGCCCGCACGTTCGTGGGCGTCAACGGCAACGACGGCAACGATTGCCTGCAGCCTGCCGCCGCATGCCGCACACTCAATGCCGCTATCAACAAGGTGGACCCGAGCGGGGAGGTGATCGTCACCGAAACCGGAAGCTACGCGGGCGCCACCATCACGAAGAGCGTGAAGCTCAACGTGCCCGCCGGAGTCGTCGCGTTCTCGGGCCTCGCGCTCACCGTCAATGCGGGTCCGACGGACGTGGTGGTTGTCCGAGGGCTGACCCTCAAAGCCTTCACCGTGGGAACCGGCACGGGCCTCAACGTGTTGAGCGCCGGAGCGGTTTTCCTCGAGAACAGCGTGATCGACGGCTGGGCGACCGGTGTTTCGGTGACGTCGGCGACCCAGGTCTTCGTCAAGGATTCGACGATCCGCAACAACACGACCAACGGCATCGACCTCAACAACGCAAGCGCGGTCGCTTCCATCGACGGCACTCGCTTCGAGAAGCAGGCGGGTGGTTCGGCCGCAGGCCTTATCGTGCGCACCGGGGCCAAGGCGGGCGTCACCCGCAGCTTCGCGGCCCAGAATGCCCTCGGTTTCCTCGTGACCGGCGCGGGTTCGGAACTGGTGGTTGATCAGTCCGAGGCCTCCAACAACACCACGGCCGGCTACCAGGCGGCTCTGGGCGCCACTTTGCGACTGCTCGACTCCGTGGCGGCCAGCAACGTTACCGGCGTCAATAACTCGGCCTCCACCGTCGAGACATTCGGCAACAACGTGTTTGAGGGAAACACCGGCGCGAACACAAGCGGCACCATCACCGGCGTCACCAAGCAGTAAACCCCGACTCGTTTCGGAACCACGGGAGGCCCGAGCGGCCTCCCGTTTCTCTTTTGGGCAAGGGACGGTCGGTCGGTGTAGCCTTCCTGAAGACCTCCTTGAGCGCCAAATCGAAAACCGAACGGCACGAACGTGCCCTGATCTGCGGGACCTACCGAACCAGCCGGGAGCGTGAGGCCGCGGCCATTTCTCTCGAAGAGATGAAGCAGCTGGCCCAAAGCGCGGGCGCCACGATCGTGGACGTCATCGCGCAGGAGAGGAAGCGACCCGATTCAGCTACCTACTTCGGCAGCGGCAAGGTGGATGAACTGAAGGAACTGGTTCAGCAGAAGGAAGTCACCATCGTCATGGTCGACGCCGAGCTTTCGCCGGTCCAGGCCCGCAACCTCGAGACCAAACTCGACGTGAAGGTTCTCGATCGCACCGAATTGATTCTCGACATCTTCGCTCAGCGGGCAAGGTCGCGCGAGGGCCGCCTCCAGGTCGAACTGGCCCAGCTCCAATACCTGATGCCGCGGCTCACGGGCAAGGGCGTGTCGCTTTCGCGTCTGGGCGGCGGCATCGGCACCAGGGGGCCCGGCGAGACGAAGCTCGAGACGGATCGCCGGAGAATCCGCACCCGCGTCTCCGTCCTCAAGGATTCGATCGAACACGTCCGCCGCGAACGAGGGACGCGCCGTGAAGGGCGTCGTCGCCGCGCCGAACCGGTGGTCTCCCTTGTCGGCTACACCAACGCGGGGAAGTCGAGCCTGTTCCGCGCCCTCACCGGCGAAGAGAAGGTGGAGATTTCAGACCGCCTGTTCATGACCCTCGATCCCCTGATGCGTGGCGTGCGCATCGGTGAACGCGAGAACATCGTTCTCGTCGACACCGTCGGCTTCATCCGCAGCCTGCCCCACGGCCTCGTGGCCGCGTTCCGCGCCACCCTTGAAGAGGTGGTCGAAGCCGATCTCGTCCTCCACGTCATCGACGGGACCGACCCGGAGATGAAGGAAAAAGAGAAGGCGGTGCGCGAGGTTCTCGAGGAGATAGGGGCCGAAGAGTCGCCGAACCGGCTGGTGGTCATCAACAAGATCGACGGAGCCGATGAGGCAGCGCGTCTCTCGCTGCGGGCCGAGCGGCCCGACGCGGTCCAGGTCTCGGCCCTCACCGGCGAGGGCCTCGACGCCCTGAAACGGACGATCGCCGAAACTCTCGACATGCTCCCAAGACCCGTGACCATAAGGGTCGACCCCAAGGACGAACGGCGGATCGCGAGCGTCTATCGTCACGCGAAAGTTCTTTCGCAAACCCGGGATGAGTTCGGCCAGGTCGTGCTCGAGGCCGAGGCTTCGCCGCGCGCCCTTGTAGCCATCGCATGAACGGCAACGCGCCCCGGAGGGTCATCGGCCGGCGGATCCGCGTGGCGGATTTCTGGATCCTCGCCCTCGTCCTCGTTCTCGCTCTTCTTCTTCCCGCCTGCGGTCCCACCCGCGTGGAAGGCCCCAGGATCGACGATTCCGACTACATCTTCCCGGAGCTTCCGCGTGGCGAGCTCGACTCGCGCGACGAGAAGGCGTTGCGGGGGGCATGGACCGATGTGCTCACCGGCCAGACCGCCCGCGCTGAGCAGACTGCAGGCAAACTTCTTTCCGCGAGGCCGGGGCTGGTCGCGGCACAGACCCTCCTGGGCTTCGCGGCTATGCGCGCCAACCGACTCGAGGACGCCTCGCAGATCTTTTCAACTGTCCTCGCTGCCGAACCGGAAAACTCGGTTGCCCTCGTCGGCCTGGGCCCGGTCCGGCGGAAGGCGGGTCTGCCCGATCACGCGCTGCCTCCCTATATCCGCGCCGAACACCCCCGGCCCCGCGCCCTGGCCCCCCCCCGCAGAGGGGGGGGGATTGAGCCTGTGGCCGCCGGGGCGGCCAACGGATGAACAGGGCCGGCAGCGTAGCCGGCCCGGCCAATCCCAATGGTGGGATTCAG
>CAZBTT010000270.1:0-1374 GCA_964494295.1 uncultured Acidobacteriota bacterium | reverse complement strand
TAGTAAACGTTCCCGCCTGCCGAACCGGCGAACTCGGTGGGACTCGTCGGACTGGCCTCGGTCGGGCGGAGTGCGGGTCTGCCCGATCAGGCGCGGCCTCTCTATATCCGCGCCGAACACCTCCGGCCTCGCGACCTGGCGCTCGCCCGCAGAGTGGGGGAGATGAAGCTCGTGGTCGCCGAGGCGGCGATCGCGGAAGCGGGATCGCTCAACGCCGAGGGCCGCAAGGCGGAGGCGATAACCATGCTCGAGAAGGCCCTGACCGTGGCGCCCGAGTTGTCGCCGGTGCGCCTCGAACTCGCCGATCTGCTGGTCGAGGCGGGGCGTCGGACCGAGGCCCTCGCGGTTCTGGGAGCGACCAACGAGACCGATCGCAACATAGCACTTCGCATCGCCACGATCCGGTTCGAGGACGGGGAACTCGATGCGGCCGAGATGGCCTTGAAACGCGGCATGCGCAACGTGGCCGAGGATGCCGAGGCCGCGGCCCTGCTGGCCCGTATCCGCGATCGCCGCGCCCTGCTGGCCCTTCCCGAGCCCCTGCGCGCCATCGGCGAGGCGCCCCGGGTGACCCGGGCCGAGCTTGCCGCCCTCGTGGTAGTTCGCGTCGAAGCCCTCAAGTCGCGCCCACCCAAAGTCGCGGGAGTCGTGGCGTCCGACCTTTCGCGAACCTGGGCCCGTCCCCAGGTCCTTCGCGCCATCGAACTCGGCCTGATGGACGTCTATCCGAACCACACCTTCCAGCCCTCGGGCGCGGTACGGCGGGGGGAACTCGCGGTCGTGGCGGCCCGGGTGCTCGATCACGTGGGGTGGGGAAGATCGAATGCGACGCCGCCGAGGGACATGTCGCCCTCGCACCTTCAGTACGCCTCCGTTCTGCGCGTCCTTGGCGCGGGAGTCATGCAGAGCACGCCCGCGGGGGCGTTCGAGCCCTGGCGGATCGTGTCTGGAGCCGAGGCGAAGGCGGTGGTGGATGGCCTTACCCGCCTCTCCGCTCATCGTTGAAATGGCATTCTTCGAGTTCCTGTCTTGACTTCGCCCTGCTCTCCGGTAAACTCCACAGTCCTGTTTTAGAGGAGTGAGAGAAGTTTGCCCACCGTCAGCCAGTTGATTCGAACCGGCCGCACCAAGCTCAAGTCGAAGACCGCGAGCCCGGCCCTGCAGGAGTCGCCCCAGCGGCGCGGCGTGTGCGTGCGTGTGTTCACGACCACCCCGAAGAAGCCTAACTCGGCGCTCCGCAAGGTGGCACGCGTGCGGCTGACCAACGGCATCGAGGTCACCGCCTACATCCCCGGCGTCGGCCACAACCTCCAGGAGCACTCGGTGGTGCTGATCCGCGGCGGTCGCGTCAAGGATCTCCCCGGCGTGCGCTAC
>CAZBTT010000269.1:0-6805 GCA_964494295.1 uncultured Acidobacteriota bacterium | reverse complement strand
CCGACCCTCCGGTTTCAGGAAGCCGTGCCGGGACCTTCCAGGACCTCGACGGAGACCGCCACCCTTTCGAGGTTTTCGAGGATCTGATTCTTCCAGACCTCGCCCGGGCTGGGGACGCCGGACTGCGGCGAAACACCGATCGCTCGGTTGCGCCCGGTTTCCTTGGCGCGATACAGGGCGAGATCGGTCAACTCGATCACCGCATCGAGTGGCACGGTGGTGGGGGAGTCGGGATAGAACGGGAAGGTGGCGAAACCGACCGAACAGGTGCGTGGGAGCGGTGTTCCCGTTCCGATGTCGAAAGGCTCTTTCCCGATCATGCGCACGATCCGGTTCGCGATCTCGTTGCGCGGCAGGTCGGCCGCGCCTCGGGCCACGATCAGAAATTCCTCGCCGCCCCAGCGGAAGATGAGATCGGAGGTGCGCATCGCGGTCCTGAGCCGTGACGCGGTGTGACGGAGAACCTCGTCGCCGGCGGCGTGGCCGTGGGTGTCGTTCACCGACTTGAAATGGTCGAGATCGACGAGGAACAGGTGGAGAGCTGGCGAACCGGGTCGGCAGGCGAGCGACACCTCGCTGTCCATGACCTCCGTGAAGTACCGGCGATTGCGAAGCCCGGTGAGCGGGTCGGTGAACGAGGCCTCCCGCAGTTCGAGGGTTTTCTGGTCGACGATGGTCTCGAGTTCCTGCTGCCGTTTGCGCAGAGAGCGCGTGCGCAGTTGCAGGGCCAGGAAGAAGATGCCGGCGAGGGCCGCAAGGCCCAGGCCGATGGCCCACGGCTTGAGATACCAGGGCGAAAGGACCACGAACGAGTAGCCGGCCTCTTTGCCGATCCGGCCATAGACATCGCGTGTTTCGACCCTGAACCGGTAGTTTCCCGAGCCGAGGTTGGTGTAGTCCTTCCGCGCCTCCGCGGTCCAGGGCGACCAGTCCGTGTCCTGACCGTCGAGCCGGAATCGGAAGCGGTTGCGCGAGGGATCGTCGAGGCTCGACGAAGCGACTTCGAAACGCAGGGGCGAAAGGTGGGGCAGTGGCAGTTCGAACGAATCGGTCGGGCCTCCGGAGAAGAGCTCGATCCCCCTGGACTCCGCGCGGCGGACGAGCGCCGAGATGGGATTTGTCATTCGACCATCCGCGGTGGGGTCGTAGCGAAATGCTCCATCATCCGTGCCGATCCAGACCTCGTCCGAAGACACTTCGAGGAAGTCGAGAATTCGGCTGCCCGCGGGGGTTCGCAGCAAAGAGGTGTCGCGGACCACGAGTGCGCCGTCGAGGGGGGCCAGCCGGATCGGTCGTTTCGCAGAAGCCAGCCAGAAGCCTCCCTCCTCAGAGTCTTCGATCCTGAAAGCTCCCCGTTCACTCCCGAGGGCGTTCACGAAGACCTCATCGGGCACGAGACGCTCGCCTCGGGGCCGAAGAACCGCGGTCGCGGTTCCGATGCGGACGCCGTCCTTGAGGCTGATCACTTCCGCGAAGCCTCCGCTCAGTCCCTCGGCCTCACCGAACACGCGCACCGCCCCCAGTTCGAGCGTCTCGCCGTTTCGCACCGGCAGACCCGAGATCACACGACCCGTCACCAGCGCGATCCAGAGGCGACCATCCACATCCTCGCCGAGGCTCGTGGCCTCGACACCGAGAAGATCCACCGCGTTCGCATCCGCGACGCCGATCTTCAAAGGCTCGGCCGACCACACGCCGCCTGCGCGGGAAAGCGCGGCCGCGCCGGTTTGAGTCGCGACCCAAAGGCGGTCCGCATCCTTCGACTTCGCGAAACTTCGCGCCAGGCCGGGGCGAAGAAGGCGAGCCGCCGTGGCGCGGATCTCGTGGATGCCGTCGGCGCTCGCCGCGAGCAGCGAGCCCGCCGAGATCAGGGCGAACGACTGCGTGCGCAGGGAAGAGACGGGCGCGAAGGGCCGGTCGACACAGCTCCGTTGGAATATGCCCTGCGAGGTCGCGGCGTAGATCGATCCCTCGTGCTGGACGATCGATTCGACGATCCCGGGCAGGCCCTCGCGGGTGCTGAAAGTCTGCACTGAACCAGGCAGGAGCACATGAGCGAAGCCGCCGCTCGTGCCCACCCACAAGGAGCCCAGCGAGCTTTGAAGCGTCAACACGGCATTGTCGGGAAGGCCGCGATCCACGTCCATCCTGAATAGAAGGCGGCCCTCTCCGTCGAGCACGAACAGGCCGCTTCGCAGGGTTCCCACCGCGATCGATCCGTCCGCGAGGCGGCGCAGGCTGAGGATCTCGGCTGCGCCGAGCGAGGCGACCGAAGTGCCTAGACGCTCCATCCGTCCCGTCGCCGGATCGAAGGTGAGAAGGCCGGCATCCTGCGTGCCGATGAGCAGCGCGTTACCTTCACCTGCCGCGACGGCCGTGACCCGGACGCCCTTGAGACTCTCCCCGCCCGTCACCGCCAGGACGCCCGTGGCTTCCACCCTGACGAGCCCAACCCCGCTGTCGTGGGCGTACAGAACGTCATCCATCAGACCGATCGCCGAGAAGCGCCCCGCCGGCTTGAAGGCCTGCGTCTCTGCGTTCCGCAAGACCACTGGACGTTCCGGGGATCTGAAATACGCGACGCCGTCGGTCGAGACGAGGGTCTGCCACACGTCCGAGAAGTTGCGGTCATCCGGAGCGAGGCGAGATTCGAGGGGCTGATAGAGGAGCACGCCGATGGGATCCTCGATGACTTCGCCGAAGGTCCTGGCCCCGCCTGCGAACATCCGGCCGTCCTTCCCGGCTGCGATCGAGAGGGCCACGCCCGCGCGTCCCAGCGGCATCAGGCGGAACGAGACGCCGTCGTAGGTCAGGAGACCGTTGTTGTTCGCGAGCAGCAGGAAACCACGCGGATGGGCCGCGACGTCGAAGATCTGCGGTCCCACGGTGGCTGCCGCGGATTCCTCAATGGCTCTTGGCCGGACCACGTTCACGAAGGGCAATCCGGAACAGGCCTCCTGCGCGTGAGCGAACGAGGGCCCCACGAGACAGACAAAGGCGAGAGCCCGGATCGGAGCGGAGGAGAAGCGCATGCGAGTTGGTCTGTTACGCGGGAAACGGGGAGTTTAGATGTTTCTCGACCCGCCTTTAGGCGGTCGCGGGGTTTGCGAGAATGGGCCGTGATCGAAACCGTCTTTCTTGACGCGGGCGGGGTTCTCGTCCATCCGAACTTCGACCGCGTGGCGAAGGCGCTCGTCGAGCGGGGCGTCATCACCACGGGAGCGGCGCTCCGCGCGGTCGAGCCCCTCGCCAAGCGCGACCTTGAAGATCCGTCCTTCATTAAGAGTTCGGACGACGACAGCCGCGGTCTCGCGTACTTCACGACGGTCCTGCGGCGCGCCGGGATCGAGATCGACGAGCGTGTGCGGGAAGCGCTTGCCGACCTTCGCGTGTATCACGCCGCGCACAATCTGTGGGAGACGAAGGAGCCAGGTCTCATCGCCTTCCTGGAGCGTCTCCGTCATCGTGGCTTGAGGCGGGTTGTGGTCTCGAACGCGAATGGCACGCTGCACGCTCATTTCGACCGGCTCGGTTTGACCCCGTATTTCGACGCGGTCTTCGATTCGTTCGTCGAGAAAGTCGAGAAACCCGACCCGAGGTTCTTCGAGATTGCGCTGGCGAGGAGCGGCTCGCGCAAGGAGACGACCGTCCACGTGGGCGACTTCTACGAGATCGACGTGGTGGGCGCGCGCCGCGCGGGCCTCTCGGCCATCCTGCTCGATCCCGCGGGAGTCAACCGCGATCGCGACTGTGTCCGCGTCGCTTCGCTCGACGAACTCGCCGACCGCCTGGGCGCGTAGCTCGGCGTTTCATCAGGGGGTACGCTGAACCTTTGGCCGTTCCTTGATGTTGCGGCTCAGGATGACGAGGGTCATCGACACGAGCGCGCTCAGGTAACCCATGACCGCGTAGCCTACGGAGGAGAACACCAGGCCGGAGAGGGCGCTTCCCGTGCCCGCCAGACTCGTCAGGACGAAGTCATTGACGCTCTGGACGCGCGCGCGTTCACGCTGGGACAGACAGTCCGAAAGAAGCGTCGACCCGCCCACGTAGCAGAAGTTCCACCCGAGGCCGAGGAGGAACAGAGCGAGCGCGAGCGGCCCCACCTCCGTGGAGAGCGTCGCCATCAGGCACGAGATGACGAGCACGACCGCGCCTACGCCGATGAGAGACCCCCGTCCCCACCGGTCCGCGATGTGACCGGAGAAGACGGAGAACGCGTACATCCCGAAGACGTGCGAGGACATCACCGCGGCGATGCTCGAGAGGGCGTGGTGGTGATGGGACATGTGGAGCGAAGTGATCACCATCAGCATGACCATCACGACCTGGGCGATCGCCATGGTGAGACCGGCGATCCGCACGCCGGGGTCCTTGAGGATCTCCCGCCGGGTGCGGACGGGCGCTTCCTCCAAGCCGCCGGTCTGCTGAACTTCTTTCGCGAGCGCGCCCGGATCTGGCCAGAGGAGGGCGACCACGAGCACGGCCCCCAGGGAGAAGAACGCCGCGCTCGCGGCATAGGGCCCGGCGAGCGGAGGTCCGCCAAGCGATGCCGCGAGGGCCGACATCGGCGCCACCAGTGTCGGCCCGAGGACGGCGCCCACCGTGCCGCCGAGGACGACGGTCGAGATCGCGCGCCCGCGCTCTTCCACCCGGTGTACCTCGCCCGCCATGAAGCGCGCGAGTTGAAGCGCCGAGTTGGCGGCGCCCATCAGGGCGAGGCCGAAGATGAACCCGCCGAACGAATGCCGGACCACGAACAACGAAGCGAGGGCCGCGCCGAGCACCCCCACGATCAGGCCCAGTGTGAGGGTCCTGCGCCGGCCGATGGGATCCATCAGCCGACCCCAGAGAAGCGTCGCAAGAGCGCCCCCGGCCCAATAGAAGGCGGTCGGCACGCCCGCGAACGAGGGCCGGCCCGACAGGTGCGCACCCACAATGGGCGTCACGGTCGACGCGACCAGGAAGCCCGCGGAACCCATAGCCTGGGCGCCGAACAGAGTCCACTTGAGTTTTCGCGCCGCTCGCCGTGTGGGCATCAGAGTTCGAACGGGAGGTTCGAGACCGTGCAGCTGACGCCATCCACGTTGACCGTGGTGCCGGGCTCGGCGTGGGACCGGTGGATATAACCCATCGCGATGGGGCCGAACTTCGGCGACATCCCGACACTCGTCACGCGGCCGATCACCTTGTCTTCAGCGACGATCCCGGCGCCGGCCGTGACAACAGTGGCACACCTCAGTCCGAGAAATCTCTTGTTGACGTTGCCCCCGCGTCCCTCCAGCCGTGCGATGACTTCCTGACCCAGATAACAACCCTTCGAAGAGGAGTGATACACACTCAGCTGGCCCGTCTCGTGGAGAAGGTTCTCCTCCATTACGTCGACGCCGTGCCAGGGAAGACCCTCTTCGACGCGCAGCGTGTCGAGGGTGAAGGCGGTGATGGCGGCGCCGATGTGAGAGAGCAAAACCTGCATTATCGCCTCGACCTGTGCGGGCTCGGCGTGAATGCTGAAACCGCTGGCGGGCAGGTCAGGCGCCAGGTGAATCTGGACGCTGTCGTCGCGGAAGGGACACGTCACAAACGTGTTCGGATCCGCGGGAAGGGCGGTGAAGCCGCATGCCTTGAGCATCTCCGCCGCCTTCGCACCGAAGACGCCGAAGACGACCGTCTCCGGCTTCTCGAAACGCACCGGCGCGCCGACCTTGTAGTGCAGGAAGGTCTCGATCACGGTGTCCCGCACCGCGATCGGCAGTTCGCAGACGAGAGCATCAGCTTCCGCGGATACTCGCATCCATGCCACCTGCTGGCCTTTGAGGTTCATGAGCGCGGCCAGTCTGCTCTGAGAGGTGGCGAGGGCGGCGATGTCGTTCGAAAGCAGGTTGTGGAGGAACTTCACCCGGTTGGGCCCCTTCACCCGGATCAGGGCGAGGCGGTCGAGTCGACACCAGCCCGCGTTCTCCCGTACCGTGGTCACGGCTTCTTCTGGTCTCAAGGAGGCCAGTTTAATCGGCCGGGCCGGATATCATCGTGGGCTCCCGCATCCCTCAATCGAAGGAATTCAAATGGCCGCCACCAAGATCATCGTCAAGAACAACGGTTCCATCCGCGTCGAGGGCGACTTCGAAGTGGTCGATGAAACCGGCAAGGCCTTCGATCTCGCCGGCCGCGACGCGATCGGCCTGTGCCGCTGCGGCCAGTCGGCGAACAAGCCCTTCTGCGACGGCTCGCATGCCAGATGCGGCTTTGTTTCCCCGATCGAGGCTCGCGCCCTGCCTCCGATGAAGCCGAAGGTGTAGGCCCCCCTTAGCTTTCGACGTAGGCGTCCATCGTGGCGAGAAGCGCCGCCGGGGTGGCATCGACCAGGATCCGCGACCTCGCGGTGGCCGGAGCGAAGCCCTCGTCCACTGCGTTTTCGATGACGCTCAGAAGCGGGTCGAAGTAACCGAGGACGTTGAGCAGGCCCACCGGTTTCCCGTGGAGTCCGATCTGGTTCCAGGTCAGGATCTCGAACAGTTCGTCGAATGTGCCGAGGCCTCCGGGCATCGCGATAAAGCCGTCCGCGAGGTCGGCGAGGGTCTGCTTCCGCTCGTGCATGCTTGCGACCACGCGCAATTCAACCTCGTGATACGCGCGCTCCCTCGTGTTGAGGTGACCCGGGATCACACCGATCACGCGCCCGCTTGCCCCCATCGCGGCACGGGCGATCTCGCCCATCAGTCCGATCCCTCCGCCCCCGTAAACGAGTGTGCGTCCCGTGGTCGCCAGCAGCACGCCCAGCTCACGCGCCGCCGCCGTGTATTCG